>CATMOC010000394.1 GCA_950071955.1 uncultured Mesorhizobium sp.
GGCGTGCCAGCTGCATGGTGATGGTGGAACCGCCAGACACGATCCGGCCGTTGGCCGCGAACTGCGACGCCGCGCGCAGCACGGCCACCGGATCGACCCCATGATGGCTCCAGAAGCGTTGGTCCTCGTAGGCGACCAGCATTTTCTGGAATTGCGGATCGAGCGCCTTCAGGTCGGCCGGAAGACGCCAGCGGCCATCACCGGTCGTATAGGCGCGCAGGAGGGCGCCGTCGCGGTCGACGACTTCGGTGGAGATGTCGGCGGCCTGGTCGAGCGGGGGAGGGTAGGCGCGGTCGAGGCGGTCGAGGGTGAAGAGGGAGGCAGCGGCGGTTAGCACGATGGCCGACAAGGCAGCGGCGATACGAGGCACGAGTCGCCGGATCTTGGGATGCGTGACGATCTCACCCCCACCCCAGCCGGGGCGAGTTGCTTGCCTCGCCCGTCCTTCGGACCCTCTCAAGGGGGAGGGGGATCCGGTCTGTGTCGTTTCAACGCCCGCGGAAATCCCGGCATGCGCAGGGTCCGAATCCCCCCCCGCCCTCAGAGGAGGGGTCAGTGGGGGTTCCGAGCTCGACTCGCTCACGGGTTCGACGCGGGGCCTATTCGCCCCGCACCTCCATCAGCCCCGTCGCCGTGCGGGCCGAAAGCTCCGGCCGGTACATGTCTTCCACGCTCGCGGCGGGGTGCATGTAGACGCCGGGCGTCACGGCGCGCACGACATAGGCAAGCGAGATGTCGCGGGCGTCGCCTTGCTCCCGGTTGAAGGCCGCGATGAAGCGGTCGTCGCGGAACTCGGTGTGCACGGCGCTGGTCTCGCCGAGCCATTCGAAGTTCGCCAGTGCCGCGCTGTCGACCAGACGCGGATTGTCGATCTCGAAACCGGCCGGAAGCAGATCGGAAACGAGGATGCGCGAGGGCCAGGCGTTGGCCTCGTTCACCTTCAGCACCACGACGTAGCGCTCGTTCTGCCTGGCCTGCGTGACGTTCGCCTGCTGGCCGTCGAGCGTGTAGTAGGTCCGCTCGATCGAGAAGCCCTGGCCGCCCGCCGGCAGCGGCTGTTCGGGGGCCGCGACCGTGGTGACGATCGCGTCGACCGGCTCGACGCCTCGGTTGACGACCGTGAGGGGGTTTGCCGCCACCTCCGAACCATCCATCCGCTTCGTGAATGCTCCCTGGTGGGGCGTTCCTGCGACTTCCAGGCTGATGTCGTCGCTCGACTGCTGCACCGCGCGGGCGGCGAGCAGCATCCAGGCCTCGTCCTGCGTGCTGAGGTAGCGCGTCTGGCGGCGCACGTCGGCGACGTACTGAACCATGCTCGGGATCAGCGCCGGCTCGGGCCGGCTTTCGGCCGCCAGTGCCAGCATGGCCGCCCCGTCGCGCAGCTTCGAACCGTAGTCGCTGCGCGCCGTGTAACCGCCGGCGGTCTGCTGCGCGAGCCGGTAGGCCGACGCGAACGTGGTCTCGGCACGCACGGGATCGCCGTAGAGCGCCAGGCTCGCGGCGAGCTGGGCGCGCGACAGGGGGCTCGCGAACTGGTCGAGCTGCGTGTCGGAATAATAGCGCAGGTCGCCCGCCGAGGCCTTCCTGTTGCGCGACAGAACGTAGAGCGCATAGGCGATCTCGTTGCCGTTGCTCTCGATGTTGACGTCGTAGGCGAGAGAGTTCTGGAGGTTGAGCAAGGCCTGCGACATCGCCTGCTCCGGCACCTCGTAATCGAGTTCGCGCGCCCTGGTCAGGAAGTCGGTGACGTAGGAATCGAGCCACAGATCGCCCGAGCCGGGACCCCAGAGGCCGAAGCTGCCGGAGGACGACTGGTAAGCGAGCACGCGCTCGATGGCGCCCTGCACGCGCTGACGCAGGTCGGGGTCGTCCTCCAAGCCGGAGGTCTTCGACAGTTCGCTGACGTAGAGCAGCGGCAGCGCGCGGCTGGTCGTCTGCTCGGCGCAGCCATAGGGATAGCGGTCGAGCGACATCAGGAGCGCCGGCACGTCGAAGGCGGTCATGCGCGACACGTTGACCGCGACCGACGCGCCTTGCGGGATCGACGACGCGAGCAGTTCGCCGTCGATCCTCAGGCTGCCGCCGTTGGCTGCCAGCGTCACCGTCTGGCGCGTCGTCACCGGCATCACGCCGGGGCGCACCGGCAGGGTCTGGGTGCGGTTCACCGTCAGCCCGGAGGCGTGGGTGAGCGCGATGGTGATCTCGCCGGTGCCGGGTGTATCCGCGGTCAGCGGGATCGAGATTTCTGTCTTTCCGCCCGCGGGCAGGCTGACCGTTTTCGGTACGCCACCGTCGGTCGGCAGCAGCGCGCCGCCGGTCGCCACCGCCAGCCGGTAGTCGCCGGCCGGACCGTCGGTGTTGGCGATCTCAAGAAGCAGCCGCGCCTGGTCGCTCGGCGCCATGAAGCGCGGCAGGCTCGCGGTGACGACGATCGGATCGCGCACGATCACGTCCTTCGAGGCGCTTCCGGTGCCGTCCTTCGACCACGCGACCGCCATGACGCGGACCGTGCCGTTGAACTGCGGGATATCGAAGGAGACGCTGGCGCGGCCTTCGTCGTCCACCTTCAGGATGCCGGAGAAGAAGGCGACGAGCTTCTCGGTCGGCGGGTTGCCCTGCGGGGCCATCGCCCCGCCGTCGCCGCCTGTTCTCAGCCGTCCGAAGGCGCCCTGCGAACCGTCGATCAGGCGGCCATAGAGGTCGCGCATCTCGAGGCCGAGCTGGCGCTGGCCGAAATACCAGGCCGTAGGGTCGGGGGCCTCGTAGCGGGTGAGGTTCAGGATGCCGACGTCGACCGCAGCGACCGTGACGTAGGCTTCCGCGCCGGGCTGCAAGCCGCCGACGGAGACGGGCAGGACCAGCGGCTGGCGCGGCTCGGTCTTCTCCGGCGCCTCGATCGAGACGGAGAGCTTGCGCGCGCCGGGGTCGACCTTCAGCCACTTGAGCCCGATGGCGCGCATCGGCAGACGCGATTCCTGCGCCTCGCCGGGGCGGAACAGCGTCGCCATCACATAGGCGCCGGCGCCGAGTTCCGCGGTTACCGGGATGTCGATGGTCGTGCCGCCCTCCGGCACGGTGGCCGTGATGGTAGACAGGAGGCTCTCGGCCCCGATCGTTACCAGCGCCTCGCCGGCAAAGCGCGGCGAGATCTTCAGCTTCGCGGTCTCGCCGACCGCATAGGAATCCTTGTCGAGCGCGACCTCCAGCCCGTCGGGCGTCTCGGTCGAGCTCGCCTCGACATACCAGCCCGCCTCGAATTCGACGCTGGTCGCCGGTCCGTTCGGATCGTCGGTCTCGATCTCCATGCGGTAGCGGCCCCAGCCGACCGGCACCGAGATCATCGGTTCGGCGGTCGTGGATGCGTCGACCGTGCCGTCTTCGACCAGCGTGGTCGAGGTGATCGGCTCGTAATCCCAGCTGTTGCCGTTGCGGTACCACTGGTAGTGCCGCTCGAGCCTGATCAGCGACCAGCGGACGTCCTTCATGTCGACGCGGTCGCCGGCCGGATCGACCGCGATGACGCGGAAGTTGGCGGTACCACCTTCCGGCACCGACCCGCCCTCGAATTCGGGCTTGAGGCCGAGCATGTCGCTTTCGGGCGTGATCTCGATATCGATGGACCGCTCGACGGCGCGGCCGCCGGCTTCCACCAGCCGCACGGATGCTTCGGCCATCAGGAATTGGGTGGTGGAGGGCACCGCGTCTACCGCGACCTCGAATTCCGCCTTTCCGTCCGCGCCGGTCTGCGGCAGGCCGTCCAGGGTCGTTCGCGTGTCCTCGACGTCCTCCTCGTCCTCCAGCCCGAAATAGTAGCCCGGGAACTTCTCCCATTCGCGGGTGCGCGAGACGGTGAGCTGGCCTTCCAGGGAAAGGCCTTCGGCCGGCGCGCCGTAGAGGTAGCGGCCGTCGACGGTCAGCGTCGCCGGCTCGCCGACGGCCACCTCGTCCTTGTCGCTGGTCAGGTCGAACTCGATCCTGTCCGGCACGAAGTCCTCGACCAGGAAGGTCTTTTCCGCGATCGCGGTGGCCTTGGGATCGGCGTGGATGCGCAGGTTCCAGGTGCCGCGCATGGCGTTGGCCGCCAGGTCGAGATCGACCGCGTGGCCGCCGAGTTCGGCACCGGAGGAGACGACGCGGCGATCCTCCACGCCGTCGGGACGCTGGAAGATGAAGGTCAGCGGCAGGTCGTCGACGGCTTCCGCTTCCGTATCGCGATTGAGCGCGGCGGCGTGGACCGTCTCGCCGGCTCGGTAGATGCCGCGTTCGGTCCAGGCGTAGACGTCCAGCGGGCCGGGCGAGGCGCGGCCCTCTACGCCGCGGTCGGACAGGTCGAAGCCGGAGCGGGTCATGTAGATCGGAAGAGCACACGTCTGAACTCCAGTCACAGATAGATCTCG
>CATMOC010000395.1 GCA_950071955.1 uncultured Mesorhizobium sp.
TCGAACTCGATGTCGAGCCACGAGCCGCGGTACGGGATCACGCGCGCAGCGAACAGCAGCTTGCCCGACGAGTGCGACTTGCCCTTGTCGTGGTCGAAGAAGACGCCCGGCGAGCGGTGCATCTGCGACACGATCACGCGCTCGGTGCCGTTGACGATGAAGGTGCCGTTCGACGTCATGAGCGGCATGTCGCCCATGTAGACGTCCTGCTCCTTGATGTCCTTGATCGACTTGGCGCCGGTGTCCTCGTCGATATCGAACACGATCAGGCGCAGCGTCACCTTGAGCGGGGCGGCGTAGGTCAGGTCGCGCTGGCGACACTCGTCGACGTCGAACTTCGGCAGTTCGAACTCGTACTTGACGAACTCCAGCATCGAGGCGCCGGAGAAGTCGGAGATCGGGAACACGGACTTGAAAACGGCCTGCAGACCCTCGTCCGCCCGGCCGCCCTTCGGCTCCTCCACCATGAGAAACTGGTCGTAGGATGCTTTCTGAACCTCGATGAGGTTCGGCATTTCCGCAACTTCCGGTATTTTCCCGAAGAACTTGCGTACGCGCCTGCGACCATTGAACGTGTGGGTCTGGGCCATCGTCGCTCCTTGTTGCCTTACTGGCTTGTCTTCCAATCCGCTGCAGGCTACGCGCAGCGGCTATCCAAAACGGGCGAAAACCCGTTGCCTGAAAGCCGCTTCGCGGCCGTCAGGAAAAGGGTTCCCCACCATGCGCGTCGTTCCCGCGGGCGTGCCCGGCGGGTTGGCGGACGGGCGAACCCGTCCGCCGGAACGCGATGACTACTTCAGTTCGACCTTGGCGCCAGCCTTCTCGAGCTGGTCCTTGATCTTGTCTGCCTCGGCCTTGTTGACGCCTTCCTTGACCGCCTTCGGAGCGGCCTCGACGAGGTCCTTGGCTTCCTTGAGGCCCAGGCCGGTGATGGCGCGGACTTCCTTGATGACGTTGATCTTCTGCGCACCCGCCTCGGCGAGCACGACGTCGAACTCGGTCTTCTCCTCGACGGGAGCGGCGGCAGCGGCACCGCCGCCGGCGGCAACGGCCGCGACCGGAGCGGCGGCCGAGACGCCCCACTTCTCTTCGAGCAGCTTCGAGAGTTCCGCCGCCTCGAGGACGGTCAGGCTCGACAGGTCTTCAACGATTTTGGCGAGATCAGCCATTGTCTTTTTCCTTCATGAGGTTCGAACGTGTGATGATGACAGCGAGGAACGGCCTCATGCCGCCTCGTCCTTCCGGGCATAGGCGCCGAACACGCGGGCCAGCTGTGCTGCCGGCGCGTTGACGACCTGGGCGATCCGGGTTGCCGGCGTGGAGATCATCCCCACCAGCCTGGCGCGAAGTTCGTCGAGCGACGGCAACGTCGCAAGCGCCTTCACACCTTCGGCGTCGAGTCCGGTCGCACCCATTGCGCCGCCGAGAATGACGAGCTTGTCATTCCCCTTGGCGAATTCGGACGCGACCTTCGGCGCCACAACCGGATCCTCGGAATAGGCAATCAGGGTCTGTCCCTTGAAAAGGGCCTGTATGCCTTCCGATTCCGTGCCCTGAAGAGCGATCTTGGCGAGACGGTTCTTCGCGACTTTTACGGTACCGCCGGCTGCGCGCATCTTCGTGCGAAGATCGTTCATTTGCGCAACGGTGATACCGGCATAGTGGGCCACGACGACCGAGCCCGAGGTGCTGAACACCCCGTTCAGGTCCGTGACGAGTTCGCGCTTTTCCGCTCTGTCCACTGCCTATCTCCAGTTGACGGCCCTCCTTGCGGGAGAAACCATCGGGTTGCCTTTTGCCGGCCGGGCCATCGGTTAAGATCGCCCGAGCGACACTCGAGGATCCTGCCCCCTTTCGCCACGTTCCGCGGAACTTCGGTCCCTCGCAACGCGCAGACAAAAGGCAAACACGGTTCGAACCTTCTCCGGAGCCTTCCGGCTCCCTTGTCGGGTCGTCCCCGTCTCATGCAGACCCATGCGGATTAAGGACCAGGAGACCCTGGTCCGCCTGCAATCTCGGACAGGATATCCGGAAGGTTCGACCCTTCCGGAATCCGGGCCCGGAGGCCCGGAATTCGTTTTCCGGAAACCGTTTAGGACGGTTTCCGGAGATAGCGGATCAGGACGCCGCCGTCAGCGACGACGGATCGACCTTGAGGCCAGGGCCCATCGTGGAGGACACCGCGACCTTCTTGAGGTAATTGCCCTTGGCGCCCGCCGGCTTGGCCTTGACGACCGCATCGGCGAAGGCGCGCACGTTCTCGACCAGCTTGTCGAGCTCGAAGGAAGCCTTGCCGACGCCGCCATGCACGATGCCGGCCTTCTCGACACGGAACTCGACGGCGCCGCCCTTGGAGGCCTTCACGGCCGAGGCGACGTCCATCGTCACGGTACCGACCTTCGGGTTCGGCATCATGCCGCGCGGGCCGAGCACCTTGCCGAGACGGCCGACGAGCGGCATCATGTCCGGCGTGGCGATGCAGCGATCGAAGTTGATCTCGCCCTTCTGCACGGTCTCGACCAGGTCCTCCGCGCCGACGACGTCGGCACCGGCTTTTGTCGCTTCCTCGGCCTTGGCGCCGCGCGCGAACACCGCCACGCGCACCGT
Organism: uncultured Mesorhizobium sp.; assembly: GCA_950071955.1. Taxonomy (GTDB): domain Bacteria; phylum Pseudomonadota; class Alphaproteobacteria; order Rhizobiales; family Rhizobiaceae; genus Aquibium; species Aquibium pacificus. The sequence continues at coordinate 2,608 of CATMOC010000395.1, forward strand.
GCGTCCGGTTCCGTTCGGCAGGTTCACCACGCCGCGCACCATCTGGTCCGCATGGCGGGGGTCGACGCCGAGGTTCATCGCGATCTCGATCGTCTCGTCGAACTTTGCCGTGGCCCGCTCCTTGAGCATCTTCACGGCCTCGGCGAGGTCGTAGGACTTGTTGGGGTCGAGGCCCTCGCGGGACTTGGCGACTCGTTTTGCTGTCTTTGCCATCGTCTTACCCCACGACCTCGAGACCCATGGACCGCGCCGAGCCTTCGACCATGCGCATGGCCGCGTCGACGTCGTTCGCGTTGAGATCCTTCATCTTCGCCTCGGCGATCTCGCGCACCTGATCGCGGGAGATCTCGCCCGCCTTCTGCTTGCCCGGCTCCTTGGCGCCGGACTTCAGCTTGGCGGCCTTCTTCAGGAAATAGCTCACCGGCGGCGTCTTCATGACGAAGGTGAACGACTTGTCCTGGTAGTAGGTGATGACGACGGGGGTCGGCTGACCCTTTTCCATTTCCTGGGTCTGGGCGTTGAACGCCTTGCAGAACTCCATGATGTTGATGCCGCGCTGACCGAGCGCCGGGCCGATCGGGGGCGACGGAGTCGCCGATCCCGCTGCGACCTGGAGCTTGAGCTGGCCTGCAATCTTCTTAGCCATATCTCTTCTGCCCTGGTTTCATGCCGGACGTATCCGGCGGTTGCAGCCGGGTGGTGCGGGTCCGCGGCCGGCTCGAGCCACTTTTCCCTTCCACCCACTCGATGCCGGCGAACCTCGCCGACGCCACCCTCCGGCCGAGGCCGACGGGATGTCTGGTCAGCCCTTCTCGACCTGACCGAATTCCAGATCCACGGGAACGGCACGGCCGAAGATCGACACTTCGACCTTCAGGCGCGAGCGCTCCTCGTCCACTTCCTGCACATAGCCGTTGAACGACGCGAACGGCCCGTCCGAAACGCGCACCTGCTCGCCGATCTCGAAGGATATCGAGGGCTTCGGCCGCTCCACACCTTCCTGCACCTGGTGCAGGATGCGATCGGCTTCGGCGTCGGTGATCGGCACCGGGCGCGCGTCGCCCAGGAATCCCGTCACCTTCGGGGTATTCTTGATCAGCGAGAACACCGCGTCAGTGAGCGTGGCGCGCACCAGCACGTAGCCCGGGAAGAACTTGCGCTCTGCGTCCACCTTGCGGCCACGCCGCACTTCCACCACCCTCTCGGTCGGCACCACGATCTGTTCGATCTGGTCGGAAAGACCCTTCTGGCGCGCCTTGTTTTCGATGTCCTCGGCGACCTTCTTCTCGAAATTCGAATAGGCGTGAACGATGTACCAGCGAGCGGCCATGAAACTCGTATCAACTCCGAAAATTGGCTGTCGCCCTCAGGCGCCGGCATTCATGATGAAGCCGACGGCAAAGCCGAGGGCCTGGTCGGCCACGAAGAAGAAAGCCGCCGCAAAGGCGACCATCACGAAGACCATGATCGTCGAGATCATGGTTTCCCGGCGGGTCGGCCAGGAAACCTTCGAGGTCTCGCTGCGAACCTGCTGCAGGAACGTGAAAGGATTGGTCTTCGCCATGGAAACTCAGCTATCGATTGGTCACGGCCAAAGCGCGTGCAGACCCATCCGGCCCCACGCGCCTCAAAACCTTTTGGAACACTTAACCGCAGTTGCAGCGATTCTCAAGGGCCATTCGTCGCTTGCGATAAATGGCAGGGGCAGAGGGGCTCGAACCTGCGACCTGCGGTTTTGGAGACCGCCGCTCTACCAACTGAGCTATACCCCTAAGCGCAGGCGGCTA
>CATMOC010000396.1 GCA_950071955.1 uncultured Mesorhizobium sp.
CTCGGCCAAGCAGCTCCAGTACCTCGTCAACGATTCCGACAGCCGGTTCCTCTTCCTCGAGAACGACGAGCAGCTGGACAAGTATCTGTCGGTCCGCAACGAGATGCCGGGCCTGGCGAAGGTCATCATCTACGATCGCGAGGGCCTGCACGATTTCGCCGACGACAAGGTGATCTTCCTCGACGACCTCTACCGGATCGGGCGCGATTTCCTGAAGGCTAACCCGAACCGCTTCGACGAGGAAATCGCCCGTTCCGACCCGAAGGAGACCGCGATCCTGGTCTACACCTCCGGCACCACCGGTCCGCCCAAGGGCGCGATGATCAGCCACGAGAACATCATCGTGTCGATCATCGGATCGGTGCTGACCCTGCCGGTGGACGACAGCGACGAGCAGCTCTGCTTCCTCCCGCTCTGCCACATCCTGGAGCGGCTGATCAGCGTCTTCACGCCGATCGGCCTGCGCTCGACGGTGAATTTCGCCGAAAGCCCGGAGACGGTCTTCGACAACGTGCGCGAGGTCTCGCCGCACGTCTTCACCGCCGTGCCGCGGGTCTGGGAGAAGGTCTATTCGCGCGTCACGATCATGGCCAACGACGCCACGCCGCTCGGCCGGTGGGCCTACAGGCAGGCGATCGGGACAGGGATGGCCCGCGCCCGGGCGCTGGAGAACGGCGATCCCGTGCCGGCCGCGACGCAGCTCGCCTACGCCTTCTGGGACTTCATGGTCCTGAAGAACCTGCGCCGGATGCTGGGCTTCGACCGGCTGCGGCGCGGCACGACCGGTGCGGCGCCGATCTCGCCGGATCTTCTCAGATGGTACCAGGCCGTCGGCATCAAGGTGCTCGAAGGCTATGGCATGACGGAGAGCTCCGGCGTCATCTCGGTCAACCTCATCGAGGACAACAAGACCGGCAGCGTCGGCAAGGTGGTTCCCGGCGGTCATCTGCGCATCTCGCCTGAGGGAGAAATCCAGTACAAGGCTCCGAACGTCTTCAAGGGCTACTGGAACAAGCCGGAAAAGACCGCGGAAACCGTCTCGCAGGACGGATGGCTCAGGACCGGCGACGTCGGGCGGCTCGACAACGAGGGCTTTCTCTTCGTCACCGGACGCCTGAAGGACATCATCATCACGGCGGGCGGCAAGAACATCACGCCGGCCGAGATCGAGAACCGGCTCAAGTTCTCGCCCTACGTCTCCGACGCGGTGGTGATCGGCGACAAGCGCAAGTTCCTCTCCTGCCTAATCATGATCGATCAGGAAAACGTGGAGAAGTTCGCGCAGGAACGCCGCGTGCCCTTCAACGACTTCCGCTCCCTGTGCGCGGCACAGGAGGTGCGCGACCTGATTGCCGGCGTCGTCGCCGAGACCAACGCCGAGTTCGCGCGCGTGGAACAGATAAAGGATTTCCGCTTGATCGACGTGCTGCTCACCGCCGAGGACGAGGAGCTCACGGCCACGATGAAGCTGAAACGGAGCTTCGTCGAACAGAAGCACAAGAAGCTGATCGACGAGATGTATGGCCAGCCTGGCCATGCTGGGAACTGAACAGACAAGGAGGAAGTCTCATGATCAGGTTCATAGGTAAGTCCATCCTCGCGATGGGCATCGCGGCGGGGATGGCTTCGGCCGCCCACGCCACGCAGGGCGTCACCGACACCGAGATCGTCATCGGTTCGAACGGCGATCTCTCCGGCATCTTCGCCGCCTTCAACGTCGGCGCCATCAAGGCCGCGCAGCAGGTCTTCGAGGAGGTTAACCAGGCCGGCGGCGTTCATGGCCGCAAGATCCGCTTCGTGGTGGAGGACCACGGCTACCAGGTGCCGAAGGCGGTGCAGAACTTCAACAAGCTGGTCAATTCCGACCAGGTCTTCGCGATGATCCTGAACCTCGGCACGCCGCACAACATCGCCGGCTTCCCGATCATGGCGTCGAAGGAAGTCGCGAATGTCGGCCCGCTCACGGCGGCGCGCCAGATGCTCGAGGGGGATACGTCCTTCAAGTACGCGGGGTTCTCGTCGTACTACGATCAGCTGCGGGCGGGCGTCGAGTATCTCGCCAACGAGAAGGGTGCCAAGGAGGTGTGCGCGATGTACATCCCGTCCGACTTCGGCCTCGAGATACAGCAGGGCGCGAAGGAAGAAGCGGAAGAGCTCGGGCTCACCTGGGCGGCCGAGACCACCCACAAGCCTGACGAGCAGGACTTCGTAGGCTCGATCCAGAAACTGCGTGACGCCGGCTGCGACATCGTCGCCACGGCGCTCGGCGTGCGCCAGACGATCGTCGCCTTCGGCACTGCCAAGAAGCTCGGCTGGACGGACGTTTCCTTCATCGGCTCGTCGGCCGGCTTCAACACCGCCGTCGCCAAGGTCCCCGAAGGCGTCACCGAAGGCTACTACGCGGCCGCCGGTTGGGTCGATTTCGAGGACCGGCTGGACGTGCCGGAAGTGAAGGAGTGGGCCGACAAGTACCAGGCCTTCGCCGGCCAGCCGGCCGACACGGCCGCGCAGCTCGGCTACAGCGCCGCCAAGACGCTGGTGATGGCGCTGGAGGCGGCGGGACAGGACCTGACGTCCGATAGCTTCCGCACCGCCATGGAAGGGCTGAAGTACGACGACGTCGTCAACGACGTGCCGATCGATGTCGGTGCCGACCACCAGGGCGGCAATCTGATCGTCATCTCCAAGATCGAGGGCGGCAAGTGGATCGAGGTCGGCCGGGTGGATCCCACCAAGTCGAACTGATCGGACGATCCCGGACAATGAGAGGCCGGCGGAGCGATCCGTCGGCTTCTTTCGTTCGAGCGGACCTTGCGCGGAACCGGTGGCGATGGTTTAGGAACGCGTCCCTTCGCAGGTGCGAAAAGCGCACCGAGGGGCGCACCCGACCATTCCGTCCTACCAGCAGAACCCAGGTCCATTCCGAATGATCCGTCTCGAGAGCATCGGCAAGCAGAACGGAAGGCAGATCGTCTTCATCGAGGCGTCGGCGGCGATCCAGCGCGGCGAGAAGGTGGGGCTCGTCGGCCCCAACGGTGCCGGCAAGACGACGCTATTCCGGATGATCAACGGCGAGGAACAGCCGGACGAGGGCCAGGTCTCGGTCGATCGCGGCGTCAGCATCGGCTATTTCAGCCAGGACATCGGCGACATGGCCGGTCGCAGCGCGGTGGCCGAGGTGATGGACGGGGTCGGCCCCGTGAGCGCGCTCGCCGCCGAGATGGCCGAGCTGGAAGCGGCCATGGGTGATCCCGACCGGGCCGACGACATGGACGCCATCATCGAGCGTTACGGCGAGGTGCAGGGCAAGTTCGACGAACTCGACGGCTACGCGCTGGACGGCCGCGCGCGCGAAGTGCTGGCGGGGCTCGGCTTCAGTGCGGAGATGATGGACGGCGACGTAGGCAAGCTGTCCGGCGGCTGGAAGATGCGCGTGGCGCTCGCCCGCATCCTGCTCATGCGGCCCGACATGCTGCTCCTCGACGAGCCCTCGAACCATCTCGACATCGAGAGCCTCATCTGGCTCGAATCATTCCTGAAGGGTTTCGAGGGCGCGATCCTGATGACCTCGCACGACCGCGAGTTCATGAACCGCATCGTCGGCAAGATCATCGAGATCGACGGCGGCACGCTGACGTCCTATTCGGGCGACTACGAGTTCTACCGTGAGCAGCGGGCATTGGCCGAAGTTCAGCAGCAGGCGCAGTTCGAACGCCAGCAGGCGATGCTCGCCAAGGAGATCGCGTTCATCGAGCGATTCAAGGCGCGCGCCAGCCATGCCGCGCAGGTGCAGAGCCGGGTCAAGAAGCTCGACAAGATCGACCGCGTCGAGCCCCCCAAGCGCCAGCAGACGGTGCGCTTCGAGTTCCAGCCCGCGCCGCGCTCCGGCGAGGACGTCGCGACGCTGAGGAACGTCCACAAGAGCTACGGCGCGCGCCGCATCTACGAGGGCCTCGACTTCCAGGTGCGCCGCGGCGAGCGCTGGTGCGTCATGGGTGTCAACGGCGCCGGCAAGTCGACCCTGCTCAAGCTCGTCGCCGGCGCGTCGGAGCCGGACTACGGTTCGGTCGCGCGCGGCCCGAGCGTCAGGATGGGCTATTTCGCCCAGCACGCTATGGAATTGCTCGATGGCGAAAGCACCATCCTGCAATGGCTGGAAGACGCCTTTCCGCAGGCAGGCCAGGCGCCGCTGCGGGCCCTGGCCGCGACGCTGGGCGAGCTGCTCACCGTCGAGGTGATGATCGAGCTCAACGGGCTCGTCGACCTGGAGGGCCGCAGCGCCACGTCGGTCGCCCAGCAGTTCCTCGCCGGCCACGGCCTCATCGGGGCCTGACCCGCGGAACGCGCGACGGCCCGGTCCGCACAGTGTGCGGACCGGGCCGTCGCGAGGA
>CATMOC010000397.1 GCA_950071955.1 uncultured Mesorhizobium sp.
TCTCGTTCAGCACCGCCAGGAACAGGAAGAAGACGCCAAGGAGCCGGCCTGCGTTGAGGCCGACGAGGAGCGGCATCGGCAGGTCGAGAAGAGCCGACCGGACCGCGGGCGAGCGCCACGCGGCGAACCCGACCACGGTCACGGGCGCAAGCACCATCAGGCCGAGGATTGGAACCGTGAGCGCGAGTTCGGCCGCGAAGGCGCCGGCGGTGGCAAGTGAAACCTGCAGGCCGACCCAGAGGCCGACCGCCGTGGCGAGGGCGAGCCTCGCCGTCCGCGATACCTGGAGCGCGCTGAGCACAGCATTGAGATTGACCACCGCTACGGCGGTGAGGACCGTTCCACCCAGAAAATCGAGAAACATCGTCGTTCCTTTCAAGTGTATCTACACGTTTTCAGGCACGTCAAATCACTAGAACCGGAGACTGGGCGATGGTTCACGGCATGCCGGAGGACGTCCGCCCGGTCGTCGCGGACGCACCGGGGGGTGCGCCGTCCGGCAGGTTCCGCTGTCCAGGCTCCCGCACCGCTTTCGCCTGCGCGGCCTTCCATGCCGGAAGCGCCTCACCGGCTATCGCCCTTCCCGCAAGGGTGACGGAGACAAAGCGCTGCCGCGCGTCACGGCCCGGGGTCTCGGTCACGTGACCGGCCGATCGGCTGAGGGCGATGTTGCGCGTCAGCGTCGTCCGGTCGATGCCGAGACGCTCGGCCAGGTCGCGCATCGACAGCGGGCCGGCAAGGACGAGCGTCGCCAGCAGCGTGAACTGGTTCACGGTCAGGCCGTGCGGCCGAAGATGGTCGTCATAGAGCCGCGTCAGGCGCGCGGCCTCGCGGCGCGCCGACATGCAGCGGCAGTTTGGGCAGTCCGAGAAATCTGCTGCTTCAATCATGGAATGAGTGTATATGCACTCTTCTGATCGCGCAATCGATTTTCTGCACCCTGAATCCATGGCCTGGTACACGAATCCCCTGCCGGTGGCACCGGCGCGGCGCGGACGCCGCCCTCCCCAAAGGCCGCAAGCACCTGCCGTGTCCGGCCGGCTTGCGCTAGCCGAGGAACTGGGCCGCCGCGCCGGCGAGGAGCGCGAGGTAGGTCGCGATCATCCCTGGGGCGCGGATGCTGGAGCGACCGAGCGAGATACCGACCGCGTGGAGGCAGCGTCCCGCCACGAGTAGCCCGGCGATCGTCCAGAGCCATGGCTGCGCGGCGCGCGCGGATTCGGCGAGGCCGAGCAGGATGAGGCCGAGAGGAACATATTCGATGAAGTTGCCCTGGGCCCGGATGCGGCGCAGCAGCGTCTCGTCGTCGCCGGTGCCGATGCGCGTGCCGACGGCCATGCGGCGCAGGCTGACCCTAACGCTGAGAAGGACGAGTGCGACGGCGGCGAGCGCGGCAACAGCGGACGTGACCGGCAGCATGCGGGTTCCTCCAGGGCGGGTCGATGCAGCGACTATCGCTTTTGAACTTGCAAATTGCAAGTGAAAATGACAGATTCCGGTCATGATCGAATTCCGCACAGGCTGCCCGATTGCCTCGACGCTCGACATTGTCGGCGACCGGTGGTCGCTGGTCATCATCCGATCGATGGTGATGGGAGCCCGCAGCTATTCGGACTTCTTGGCCATGCCGGAGAAGATCTCGACCAATATCCTGGCCGATCGCCTGAAGCGGCTCGAGGAGGCGGGGATTGTCGCGCGGAGACAGGCGCGGCAGGGACAGACGCGCGGCGCCTATGCGCTGACGGCCAAAGGCGGCGGGCTCGTTCCGGCGCTGCAGGCGCTCGCCCGCTGGGGCGAGGCGGAACTGCCGGATCGCTGGACGTCTCCGGAGCGCTTCTACGCCGCGCGGCCGGAGGATTTCGGTGATGATTCCCGCGGCGGGAGGCCGGGCCGATGAAGCGCGGGAGTGCTGCCTATTCCGGATCGAGCGGCTCGGTGCCGACAGGCTGCCCATCGCGCGACAGGCGGATCTTTTCCACCTTGGCTTCGGCGGCCTTCAAAAGCTGCTCGCAGTGGCGCTTCAGCGCTTCGCCGCGCTCGTAGATGGCGATCGACTTTTCCAGCGGGACGTCGCCCTTCTCGAGGTCGTCGACGATGCGCTCCAGCGCCTCGAGCGCCTGCTCGAAGCTCATAGCCCTGACGTCCTCGTTTGCCTGTTCCGGCATTCGTCCTATCCCCTCATCAGTCGCCTGACGTGCACCGCCGTCGACATCGCCAGGCCCTGGAGGTCGTAACCGCCCTCCAGCAGGCTGACAAGGCGGTTGGAGCAGAAGCGGCCAGCGCGGTCCATCAGCTCACCAGTGGCCCAGTCGAAATCGTCCTCGTAAAGGTCGATCTCGGCCAGCGGATCCCGGTGATGGGCGTCGAAACCGGCCGAGACGATGATCAGGTCCGGCCCGAACCGGTCGATCGCCGGCAGCACGCGCGAGCGAAAAGCTTCGCGGAAATTGTCGCTGCCGGTGTGCGGCGAGAGCGGCGCGTTGACGATGTTGCCCGCCCCCGTCTCGTCCTTGGCGCCAGTACCAGGATAGAGCGGCATCTGGTGCGTGGAGCAGTAGAGCACTGTCGGGTCGTCCCAGAAGATGTCCTGCGTGCCGTTGCCGTGGTGGACGTCCCAGTCGACGATGGCGACCTTCTCGGCGTCGAACTTCTTCTGCGCATGACGGGCCGCGATGGCCGCATTGTTGAACAGGCAGAAGCCCATGGCGGTGAGCTTCTCGGCGTGATGCCCGGGCGGGCGGGCGGCGACGAAGACGTTGTCGGCCTTCCCGGTGAAGACGTCATCGACGGCGGCGGTTGCGGCGCCGACGGCGGTGAGCGCCGCTTCCCATGTCTTGGAGCTCGCGGAGGTGTCGGCATCGATGCGCACCATGCCTTCCTCGGGCATGGCCTTGCGGATTCGCTCCAGATATTCTTCCGGGTGGGCGAGAAGCACGGCGGAGGGATCCGCCATCGGTGGCTCCTTCCGGTCGAGCGCCTCGAAGCTCTCGTGCTCCAGCGCCCTGGCGATGGCGCGCAGGCGGTCCGGCCGTTCGGGATGTCCCGGCGGGGTGAGGTGTTCGAGATAGATCGGGTGGGTGTAGAGGCGTGTCGTCATGCGCGGGAACTTAGCACTCCCGCGGCGAAGCGCCACCTGCGAACCGCCGCAGGGGCGCCTCCGTCAACAGGCTTGCGGCAGGATCGGCCCCGCGCGGGTCTCAGGCGGGCCTGGGCTCTTCCGCCGGGCCGGAGGAGCCCGCCGGCCGAAACTGCGCGGCGGCCTTCGCCTTCAGTTCTCGGAGGTGCTTCGAGGCATCGCTGAGTTTGCGGTCCCATTCGGCATTCGGCGTCTGCGTTTCGATGGTGCGGAAGTAGACCGCCATCAGCGCGGCGATCGCGAAAGGTTCGAGCAGCGCCGCCTTCAGCGCCCAGGCGAAGACGATAGCCAGGACGAAGGACCATCCGGCGAGCTGGCCCGGCATGGCATAGAGGACGGCCGCGGCCGGCGCGAGCATGAAAAAGAAGATGACGATGGCGATCAGCCACATGAAAACCGACAGCCAGACGGCGTTCCTGACCATCGTCGCGCCGTTCTGGGCATACAGGACGACACCCTGGCGCGCCGTGTCGAAGGGCGTGTCGCTCTCCGCCCTGATGTTGTAGCCGAGGATGATCTCGTCGACATAGGTCAGCGACATGCGGATCACGCTGTTGATGAAGCCGACGATGCCTTGCAATCCCGGTATCGGCAGGAAGGCCGCGACACCGCCGATCAGGCCGGTGATGGCGCGGATCACGCCCTTGACCAGCTGGTCGAGGACGAACAGCGCGTTCGCCTCGGCGAAGCGTTCGGTAACGATGTTCCGGGCATAGGCGATCTGGCCTTGCCCCTCGGGCAGGTCGCGTCCGTCGATCAGCAGGACCATGGCGGCGATGTGCCCGGCCTTGATCATGTAGAGGATGTACTCCCGCAGCCAGTAGAGCAGCAGCGAGATCGCGCCGAAGCCGAGTATGCCGCCCCAGAAGGCGAAGGTCAGCGGCCCGTCGGGATCCGCCACGATGTGGCCGACGCCGTAGCCTACGCCGGCACCGGCCCCGGTCGCCAGGATGTAGCCCATCGTGATACCGAAATAGACGACGAGCCGAAGCAGGATGAACGGCCAGGTGCGGGCCAGGATACCGAGCGTGCGGCCGATGTCGAAATCCCACATGCGAACCCCCGTTTCCTGATGCGGATGGCGACCGGTATCATCGGCCCCGATCGGGGATTATCGCAAGCAGGTTTCCATCGTCTGTCGCCGAGACGACGATGCCCGAAACGATTGCGATGCGGTGGGACACCGGTGCGGGAAGGGAAACGATGTCCGATCCGCGGGCGGTCAAAACGACGATGC
>CATMOC010000398.1 GCA_950071955.1 uncultured Mesorhizobium sp.
TCGGCGGCATGGCGACGGCCCAGACCGAATTGAACATCGCGCGCGCGACGACGCGGGTTCCCGGCCAGATCTGTGCCTCGGTCTCTCCGTGCCTGTTGGCCTGTGCCCAGGAGAACACGGCGAAGACCGCCGCCATGATGAGGCCCGGGATCATGCCGGCCAGGAACAGCGCCCCGATCGAGGCATCGGTCACGATCGCGTAGAGGATCATCGGGCCGGAGGGAGGGATCAGGATCCCCAACGTACCCCCGGCTGCGATGATGCCGTAGGTGTCGCGCGGCCGGTAGCCGAACCGCTGCATCTGCGGAATCGCCGTGGAGCCGATGGTGAGCGCCGTGGCGACCGACGAACCCGAGATGGTCGAGAAGATGGTACAGGAGAGGATCGTCGCGAAGCCGAGTCCGCCCTTCACGTGCCCGACCAGCTTGTTGGCCATGTCGTAGAGGTCGTCGACGACCTTCGCCTTGATCATCACATGCGCCATGAAGGCGAACATGGGGATCGTCGCCAGCAGCGGATTGTTCAGGCTTGCGAAGACCGTATCGGCGATCGAATCGATCTTGCCTTCGAAGGCCAGCAGCACCGCAACCGACGAGAGTCCGAGCGCGGCGAATATTGGCATGCCTGTCAACAACAGCGCGACAAGCGATCCAAGGATGAGAAGGGTCGTCACGACCGTCTTCCTGCAACGAAGTCGAGTAAGGCGGCGAGAGCGGCAAAGGCGAGGAGGATCGAGCCGACGACCATGGTGGATTGCGGTATCCACATCGGTATCGAGAGATAGCCGGTCGAATACGCGCCGAAGGCGCGCGAGAACTGGACCGTGTGCCACGAGGTCACGAGCAGAAGAGCCGAAAAGCCTGCCACGCTGGCAAGCGACCAGAGTTCCAGCCACCAGCGGATTCGCGGGCCGACGTGGTCGAAGACCAGGTCTATGCGGATATGATCCCCGCGCCGCAGCGCCTCCGCCGCGCCAAGCATCACGATGGCCACAACAAGAAAGCCGGTTCCCTCGTCCACGCCCATGATCGGCTGGTTGAGCACATACCGGTTGAAGACGCTGACGACGGTGATCGCGAGCACGACCAGGATCAGCAGTGCGCTCAGGGCCCCGCCCAGAAGCGAGAGGGCCCTCGCCGCCCGATAGGGAAGCGAGGAGGCGCCTGGCGCCTCCTGCTTTTCCAGCTCTCCGGTCATGCCGGCCGCTACTGGATCTTTTCGATCAGGCCAAGCAGCGTCTTGCCGTCCTCGCCGGTCTCCTCCGCGAAGCCTTCGGCGAATGCAGGCTGCATTGCGGCCCTGAACGCCTCGTTCTCTGCATCGGTGGCGATGTGAACGGTGACCCCCTTCTCTTCAAGCTGCTTCGGCGCGTCGGCCGAAGCCTGGATCGAGGCGTCCAGCGCCCACTGCGAGGCGGATTTGCCAGCCTGGTCCAGAGCTGCCTTCGACTTCTCGCTGAGGCCTTCATACCAGCCGGGGTTCACGTAGCCGTGCAGATAGGCCGCGAGCACCGGAACCACCGTCATGTGGTCCTGTACCTCGTAGTACTTGCGCGAATAGGCGGCAGCGACGTCGGTGATCGCCGCATCGACGATCCCGGTCGCCAGTGCCTGGTAGACCTCGCTTCCCGGCATCGAGACCGTGGTCGCGCCCATCGCCGTCAGGCCGCGGTCGAAGGCCGGCCCGATGCCACGCATCTTCAGGCCCTGGAAATCTGCCGGCGTGATCAGCGCCTTGCCTTTCGAGGTGAAGACGCTGGTGTTGGTCTGGAACATCCACGCGACGTTCTTCACGCCCTTCTCGGCGAGTTTTTGCTCGAGGAAAGCAGCGGCCTCGGACGTCGGCCACTTCTTCCACGCCTCGATGGACGACATTGTGTACGGGCCGACGGTGACGTTCATCAGCGGCAGCGTCTTGCCCCACTGGAAGTTGAGCGAGAACGCACATTCTATGTCGCCCTTGGCGACCGCCAGGATATTGTCATTGGCCTTGACGAGACTGTCGGCGCCGAACACCTGAACATCGAGCTCTCCCTCGGAGAGCTTCTCGACCTCGGCCGCCCACTGATCGACGACCTTGGCGATGTGATGTGCAGGCGGAAGCTGATGGCTGCAGCGCATCGCGGTCTGCGCACTCGCCATGCCGATCGCGGATGCGGAAAATAGCAGCGTCGCCGCCAGTGTTTGCGTCGTTCGTTTCATTGCAGTTCCTCCCTTGGATGCCTTGTTGTCTGGAAAGCGGGGCTCCCGTTTCTGCTCAGACCCGCCAGTCGAACGCCGCCGGCGGACCGGCGCGCGCAATTCCTCCGTAGAACTTCTCCCCCGGCATCGCATGCTCGGGTATATCACGAACCGCGGCCAGCGCGGGCAGATCGATGCCGGTGGCGAAGCCTTTGGTCTCGCAGAGATAGACCAGGTCCTCGAACACGACATTGCCCGTGGCGCCTGGGGCGAACGGGCAGCCGCCGAGGCCGCCCAGCGATCCGTCGAGGATGCGGCAGCCCGCGTCGAGCGCGGCCGAGGCGTTGGCGATGCCCATGCCTCGGGTGTCGTGAAGGTGGACGATGAACCCGCCATCGCCAACAAGCCCGCACATGCGCTTCGCCAGCCGCTCCACCTGCCTCGGGCCGGCAAAGCCGACGGTATCGGCAATGCCGACGACATCGGCGCCCGCCGCCAGGCATGCTTCCGCCAGCAGAAGCACCTCGTCCGGATCGACGCGCCCGGCGATCGAGCAGCCGAAGGCCATGGCGATGCCGGCGTTGACCATTGCCTTATGGCCGGCCTCGTCGCGCAGCCGCGCCACCGTGCGGACAAGATCGATGGCGTCTGCGCGAGAACGGCGCGTGTTTGCCTGGCTGTGCTCCTCGGTCGCCGAGATCACACACACGATCTCGTCGACGTCCGTTCCGATGGCGTCGCCGGCGCCGCGCTCGTTCAACGCCAGCGCGGCCGATCGCGCGCCCTCGAGCGCCGCTACCGCCGCGATCGTCGACGCGAGATCGGCGAATTGCGGCATGCGGTTGGCCGGCAGGAACGAGCCGACCTCGAAGTGCCGGACGCCCGCAGCATGCTCTCGCTCCAGCCACGAGCGCTTCTCTTCGGTCGTCGGCCACGTCTTGACCAGTTGAAGCCCGTCGCGCAGCCCGACCTCGCGCAGGCTGACCCTGTCGGCGGGATAGGCTTCGGCGCGGCGGTTCATGCCGCTTTCCTCGCGCTGCCGCGCGCCTTGGCGATCTCGTCGGCGTCGAAGCCGAGGCCCGCCAGAACCGCCACCGTATCCGCGCCGAGCGCGGGCACATCCCCGCCGGCATCGATCATGGCTCCGTCCACGTCGACCGGCAGCGACGGAGCGCGGAACACCTGGCCGTCCGGCAGCCTGGACGGCACCAGCCCTCCCGGCCTCATGACGTGCGGATCGGAATACATGTCGGAAGGCTTGGCGATCGGCGAATAGGGAATGCCGAGGGCCTCGAACTCGCGCGACAGATCGTCTGCGCGGCGCCTGGCGATCGCCGCCGCGACGATGGGAACGGTGCGGTCGCGGGCATCGATCTGGTCCATGCGCGTCTGGAGCGAGGGGTCGGATAGCAGGTCGTCCAGACCGAGCAGCTTGCAAAGGGCAACCCACTGCCCTTCGGTCACCGCCCCGACGAACATCTGTCTGGCGTCGGCGGTGTCGAATATATCGTAGACCGGCCAGGAGAACGTTCGCTCCGGCATCGGCGGCGGGTTCACGCCCTCGAGTTCGAATTGCACCATGTGTTGGGCGACGAGCAGCAGGCAGTTCTCGAACAGCCCGATGCGCAGGCTGCGGCCCTTGCCCGTCTGCTGGCGTTCCAACAGTGCGGCCACGACCGAGAACGCACCGAACAACCCGCCCATGATGTCGTTGGCGGACGAACCGACCCGCAGCGGCCGCCCGGTCGGGCCGGTCATGTAGGCGAGGCCCGTCATCATCTGCACCACTTCGTCGAGCGCCGTACGGTCCTGGTAGGGTCCGGCGAGGAAGCCCTTGTGCGAGGCCAGCACCAGGCGGGGAAAGCGCTTGCGCAGGTCGGCCGGGTCCGCTCCCATCCTTGCCAGCGATGCGTCGCGGAAATTGTCGATGAAGACGTCGGCCGTCGCCAGCAGCGCGTCCAGTGCCTTGCGACCGGTTTCCGACTTCAGGTCCAGTTGCACCGACTTTTTGCCGCGGTTGAACAGCGGGAAGAACGGACGGCCCATGCCTGTAAGATCGCGCGTCTTGTCGCCTTCCGGCGGCTCGACCTTGATCACTTCCGCGCCGACCATGCCGAGGAACATGCCACAGGACGGTCCCATGATCATGTGGGTCATCTCCACGACCCGGATGCCGGCCAGCGGTT
>CATMOC010000399.1 GCA_950071955.1 uncultured Mesorhizobium sp.
GCCGTCAGCCCCTCGCGCACGAGGTCGTGGACCCCGACCGACGCGCCGCCGATGGTCACGATGAGGTCCGCGCCCGCTTCGAGCGCCCGGTCGAGCGTGGCCGAGATCGCGTCGCGGTCGTCCGCCACGATCCCACAGTCGAGGACCCGAGCCCCCGCCGACCGGACGATCTCCGCCACGCCGAGCCCGTTCGAAGCGATGATCTGGCCGGGTCCCACGACGCTGCCGGGTGGCAGCAGTTCATCGCCGGTCGCGATGATCGCCACGAGCGGCTTCCTCACAACGTCGAGTGCGGCATGATTGGCCGAGGCGGCGAGCGACAGGGCCGGCGGGTCGAGCCGGCGTCCCCGATCCAGGAGCGGCTGGCCTTCTGAAAAATCGAGGCCACGGGCGCGCACGTGGCGGCTGGCGGCGACGGTCTCCTTCGCCTCTATCATGTCGTCTGCGACCGAGGCGGCGTCTTCTTGGATCAGGACGCAGTCGCTGCCTTCGGGCATCGGCGCGCCGGTGAAGATACGGACCGCCTCACCCGGGCCGACGGCGCCGGAAAACGGTCGTCCCGCCGGCGCAGCCCCGATCACCCGCAGCCTGGCCGGCAGCCGGGCGACGTCGGCCGAGCGTACCGCGTAGCCGTCCATGGCGGAGGCGTCGAACGGCGGCTGGGTGCGCAGGGAACGTATGTCCGTGGCGAGAATGCGGTCGCCGCATTCCGCGATCGGCAGGCGTTCGGCGTCCAGCGGCCTGACGCCGTCGAGAAGCAGGCGCAGCGCCTCGTCGACGGGGATGAGTGCCGTTGCCTTAGCCTGCATCGACGTGCCAGTCGCCCGATTTGCCGCCCGACTTCTCCAGCAGGCGGATGCCCGAGATGATCATGCCGCGGTCGACCGCCTTGGCCATGTCGTAGATGGTGAGGCATGCAACCGAGACGGCGGTGAGCGCCTCCATCTCCACGCCGGTCTTGCCGGTCACCGACGCGGTGGCCCTGACGCGCAGCCCGGGCAGGCTCTCGTCCGGGTCGATCTCGACCGACACCTTGTTCAGCATGAGCGGATGGCAGAGCGGAATCAGTTCGTGCGTCTTCTTGGCCGCCATAATCCCGGCGATCCGCGCCGTGCCGAGCACGTCTCCCTTTTTGGCATTGCCGTCGAGGATCATGCGCAAGGTGGCGGGCGCCATCGCGACGCTGCCCTCGGCGACCGCCACGCGCGCGGTTTCGGCCTTCGCGCCCACGTCGACCATGTGCGCTTCACCGGAAGCGCCGATGTGGGTGAGGGCGGCCTTCCCGGGCATGAGGACCTCAGGCCGACTTCCGCACGTCCGACGTGCCGAGCCCGAGCAGCGCCTTCGTGGCCGCCGTGACGTCTTCCCGGCGCATCAGGCTTTCGCCGACGAGGAACGTCTTGATGCCGTGCGCGGCGAGCCGCCGGCAGTCGCCGTTCGTGGAGATGCCGCTTTCGCCAACGAGGATGCGGTCGCCGGGAACCATCGCGGCCAGACGCTCGGATGTCGCGAGATCGACCTCGAAGGTCCGCAGATTGCGGTTGTTGATGCCGATCAGCGGCGAGGAAAGCCGAAGCGCGCGTTCCATTTCCGGTTCGTCGTGTACCTCCACGAGTACCGCCATCCCGAGCGAGCGGGCGGCTTCCTCCAGCGCTTGCGCCTCGCCGTCCGAGACGCTCGCCATGATGATCAGGATTGCATCGGCACCCCAGCTTCGGGCCTCGTAGACCTGGTAGGGTTCGAACATGAAATCCTTGCGCAGCGCCGGCAGCGACGTCTCCGAACGCGCGGCTGTCAAGAATTCGGGCGCGCCCTGGAACGAAGGCGTGTCGGTCAGCACTGACAGGCAGGCGGCACCGCCATATTCATAGGCCCGGGCGAGTGCGGGCGGGTCGAAGTCGGGCCGGATCAGCCCTTTGGACGGGCTTGCCTTCTTGATCTCAGCGATCAGTGCGAAGGCGCCTGCATCGATCCTTGCGCGGATCGCGTCGGCGAAGTCGCGGGGAGGGGAGGCGTCCAGCGCGCGCGCCCGCATGTCGGCAAGCGGGACGAGCGCCTTCGCCGCGGCGATCTCGTCGCGCTTGTAGGCCTCGATCCTGCGCAGGATGTCGGTCATTCGCCGGCCTCGCGGTTCGAGACGGCAACCAGCCGTTCGAGGGCCTTCTCGGCCTTGCCGCTGTCGATCGATTCCGCTGCCAGAGAGACGCCGTCGCGCAGCGTGGGGGCTCGTCCCGCCACGACGAGTGCTGCTGCTGCGTTCGCCAGGACGATGTCGCGGTAGGGGGATTTCTCGCCTCCGAGCACCGATCGTAGCGCCAGCGCGTTGTGGGCCGCATCGCCGCCACGGAGATCGGCGAAGGCGGCGCGCGCCAGGCCCGCATCCTCGGGTTCGATCGTGAACACGTCCACGACCCCGTCCTTCAGCGCCGCCACCCTGGTGGTGCCCGCCGTGGTGACCTCGTCGAGACCGTCGCCATGCACCACCCAGGCGGCCTCGGCGCCGAGGGTCTTCAGCACGTTTGCCACCGGCTCGACCCATTCGGGCGCGAAGACGCCGACCAGCAGGCGCTTCACGCCGGCCGGGTTCGACAGCGGGCCGAGCAGGTTGAAGATGGTACGGGTTCCGAGTTCGACCCGGGCGGGCCCGACATGCTTCATCGCCGAATGGTGCTTCGGCGCAAACATGAAGCCGACGCCGGCCTCGCGGATGCACGCCGCGATACCGGCCGGACCGATGTCGAGGTCAATACCCAGCGCCGACAGAGTGTCGGCGGCGCCGGACTTGGACGACAGGGCCCGGTTGCCGTGCTTGGCGACGTTGACCCCGGCGCCGGCCAGCACGAAGGCCGCGCAGGTCGATATGTTGTAGGAGCCCGAAACGTCGCCGCCGGTGCCGACGATGTCGATCGCGTCCGCGGGCGCCTCAACCGGCAGCATCTTGGCGCGCATCGTCGCGACGGCGCCGGAGATCTCCTCGACGGTTTCGCCGCGCACACGCATGGCCATGAGAAAGCCGCCGATCTGCGCCGGCGTGGCTTCCCCCGACATGACGATGTCGAAGGCGGCGCGCGCTTCGTCGAACGTCAGCGCGCTACCCGACGCGACCTTGGCGATGAATGGCTTGAAGTCGCTCATCCCGCGTCAAAAGCTCAGGGCCTGCTGGATGGCCGACTGGTTGACGCGCACGTCGTAGCGGCCGCGCAGCTCCGAGACGAGCTGGTCGAGCAGATCGTCCGACCAGCCAGACTGGAGCGCCTCGCGCGTCTGCGGCGTCAGCGATTCGGCGCTGGCTCCCGCCGGCTCGAACACCTCCGTGACCTTGTAGACGATCTGGCCGTCGCCGGCCGGCGTCGGAGTCGTCCCGGTGCCGCCCTCGGCAACACCGAACACGCCGGCAACGCCGGCTTCGCCGATGTCGGCATCCGCGGCGCCGCGCCTGATGCCGCGCTTGACCTGCTTCTCCAGACCGAGTTCGGCGGCGATGTCGTCCAGCGAAGCTCCGTCGGCGACCCGCTTCCTGATTTCCTCGGCCTTCTTCGATATCCGCGACGACTTCTCGGCCGTGAGCCAGTCGGCAAGCACCTTCGGCTTCATTTCCTCGAGGGTACGATCGCGGCTGGGCGTGACGCCTTCGACTTCGTAGAAGAGGAATCCGCTGGATCCGATGTTGATCGCGGGGTTCTCGACGCCGACTTCCGTGTCGAACACGCCGCCGATCAGCTGCGGCAGCTCCGGAATCTGCGACAGCGTCTCTCCGTCCGGCCCGCGGCCGGACGAATCGATCGCTTCGATCGTCACCGCCTCGAGGCCGAGGTCCGCGGCCGCCTCCCGCATGGTCGAACCCCCGGCACGTGCATCTTCGTAGCGATCGTGCACGTCGAGCAGGATACGGTTGGCTTCGGCGAGCGCGAGATCCTGGCGAATCTCCTCCTTCACCTCCGCGAGCGGCTTCACCACTTCCGGCGTGATCTCGGTCACCCGGACGATGGCCGGACCGAAGGCGCCGTCGATGATCCCGCTGACTTCGTTCTTCTGGAGCGCGAAAGCGGCTTCGGCGATCGCCCGGTCGGGAACGCGCGCCTTCTCGATCGTGCCGAGCTTCACGTCCTCCAGTGTCTTTCCTTCCGCGGTGACCATCTGTTCGAACGTGGCGCCGCCCGAAATCCGATCGGCGGCGATCTTGGCGGCATCCTGGTTCGCGAACACGATCTGCTCGATCGTGCGTCGTTCCGGGGTCGTATAGTGGTCCGCGTTGTTCTTGTAGTCCTCCGCCACCTGTTCGTCGGTGATCGTGTGGGGGTCGGTCGTCATCGCCTCGGCATAAGCGATGGCGGCGCGCTCGTCGGCGGAGAAGTTC
>CATMOC010000400.1 GCA_950071955.1 uncultured Mesorhizobium sp.
CGTTCCGCATCGAAATAGAGAACTTCCCCCTGCACGTTCCGCTCGCTCCCGGTATCGCCGCGCGAGGTTCCAGCGATCGCGCCCTCGTGTCAACGGCGCAAGGGACCGGTGTTCAGATGAAGCCGATGAAGCGGCCACACAGCAGGATCGCCGGCCAGAGCGCCATCGACAGGATCGCGCAGGCTTTCGCGGCGGCCTGGTAACCCCCCTCGGTGCGCGCCTTGCGGTCCAGAAGCGCGAATATCGCCAGATTGATCCCCGCGACGAGCAGGAGGAGCATTTTCAGGCGGAAGGCCGGGTTGAACGCATATTCGCTCGCCCGAATGGCGAACATCGGCAGCCCGGTCGCCAGAGCCAGGGCGAAGGCGCCCAGCGCCAGCCGGCGGAGCGTTCCAGCAAAGGCCCGATCGCCCCCCGCCGCCGGCAACCGGCCGAGTACGGCGAGGTCGATCATGAGAACCAGCGTGACGAGCGAGCCGATGCCGAAGATGTGCGCCGCGTTAACCAGCGGATAGGCGATGAAGGACGCCTTGAGCGCCTCGACCGGTGTGAGACGCTCGATCTCGGTCACTAGAGCTAGCAGCGGCGAACCGTCCAAGATCGTCAGGACGGTACGCGATAGGGATAGACGTCGTAGGTCTCGCCCCTGACGACGATCCGGACCGCCTTCATGCGGGGCTCGGTGGATTCGCGCGATCGATTGCCGATCGCCGTGACCTCGTCGCCGACCGCGGCGACTTCTTCGGTGAAGCCCGCGGCGGTCGTGCGCGACGGCGGTGCGAGTTCGACGCGCCAGGTCTCTCCCTCCACGTCGACGTCCAGGGTGGCGTGCGGATTGCCGATGTAGATCCCGCTGATGGTGCCTTTGAGCTCGAAGAAGCCGTCCTCCGTCCAGGACCAGCCGTGATGTGCGGCGGCGCTCACGGACATGAGTGCGATCATGGCGATGCCGCCCGCCGTTTTCAGCGCCGCCCGGCGCGAAAAGAGTGCCATCTTTTTCGTCCTTTCGTTCCTGTCTTGCCCTGAAAGAAGGGCGCGGGCACCACAAGGTCAAATCACAGAGCCTTGAGACCCGGTCGCCGCGGCGGTCATGGCCCTCCCTCGTCCGTGGCGTGCGCCCCCGGCCATTGTCTCGATCCGCCGGAACGGGCTAGAAGCATGCAGCCGGGCAACGAGGGCGCGTCATGGCGGACCACAGGCGAAGAAGCGACGAGGAATCGCGGCGCATCCTGGATCGCGTCGCCAAGGAATCGGATCCGTCCGGCTCCTTCGCCATGCGTGCCACCCGCAAGGTCCAGAAGCACATGCGGGCGGACGATGCCGACCAGGACGATGCGATCGAAGTCTGGGGAACTCGCATCGGGCGGGTCATCGGGGTCATTCTGCTCTTCGTCCTTGCCGGCTGGCTGATCTCCTTTTTCCCCGGCCCCTGAGATGGGCCCCGGGAAGCCGCGGGCGCCGCGCTCCGTCATCGTCATCTCCAGCCATGTCGCCCGCGGGTCGGTCGGCAACAGGGCCGCCGTCTTCGCGCTGGAGACGCTGGGACATCCGGTCTGGGCCGTGCCCACCGTGATCCTGCCCTGGCATCCTGGCCATGGGCGGGCGACCCGAATCGTTCCCGACGACCAATCCTTTGCGGCACTGTTGCGCGATCTCGAAACCTCTCGTTGGCTGGATGAGGTCGGCGCCGTGCTGACGGGATATCTCGGAACGCCGGCTCAGGCGAAGAGCGTCGCATCGCTTGTCGATGCGGTGAAGCGGCAAAATCCGTCTGTGATATACGTCTGCGACCCGGTCATCGGCGACAAGGCGGGCCTCTACGTGCCGGAAGCGCTGGCGATTTCCATCCGCGAGCACCTCCTGCCGCGCGCCGACATCGCAACGCCCAACCGCTACGAGCTGGAGTGGCTGACGGGTTCCGTTCTCGACACGGCGGAGGCGATCGTCGCTGCGGCGTCATCCGTCGGCCCGGACAAGATGCTGGTCACGTCCGCCCCGGCCGCCGGCGCGGACGGCATCGCGAACCTGCTGCTGACGCCGTCGCGGGCATTCCTGGCCGAACATCCGCTGGTCGAAAACCCGCCGAACGGCCTGGGCGACCTGACGGCGGCTGTGTTCCTCGCACGGCTCATGGCTGGTGAAGGGCTCGGCGAAGCCGTGCATTCGACGACCGCAGCGGTGTTCGAGATCCTGTCGCGGACCGCCGCGCGCGGCGGCGACGAACTGCAGATCGAGACGGATGCGAAGAGCCTCTCCCGCCCGGTGTCAAAAATCCGCCTGCACGAACTGTCCCATCCGGCGCGAAACATCCGGCCCGTGCCCCTTCCCGATATCGAGATCGCGGGCGTCGACGGGTGCAAGGCGGGCTGGATCGCCGTCGTTTCGCGGCCCGGACGTCCACTGGAATCCCGCATCTTCGCCCGGTTTTCCGACCTGGTGGACAGCCTGTCGAACGCGGCGATCATCGCCGTCGACATGCCGATCGGTCTCCCGGACCGGGTCGGCCATGGTGGGCGCGGGCCGGAGCGGCTGGTCAGGGAAAAGCTCGGGCAGAGGCAGTCGAGCGTCTTTTCCATCCCCTCCCGCGATGCGGTGCATGCCGAGACGGCCGATTTCACCGATCTTGAAGCTTGGTACGACGCGCACCGGCGGGCGAGCGCAGTCGCGCGCGCCACGTCCGAACCGCCGCGCGCCATCTCGATCCAGGCTTTCGGCATCTTCTCCAAGATCCGCGAGCTCGATGCGCTGCTGCGGGAGCGCCCGGAACTCGCGGAGCGCGTGATCGAATCCCATCCCGAAGCCGCCTTCTGGCGCCTCAATGGCGAGAAGGAGATGACCGAGCCGAAGAAGGTCAAGGGCAGGATCCACGAGGCCGGCATGGCGGAGAGGCGCGACCTTCTCGCCGGCTGCGGCATTCCATACGATTTCCTCGATGCCGCGCCGCCGCGTGGCTGCGGCGAAGACGATTTCCTCGACGCCGCGGCCGTGATGCTCGTCGCAGCGCGGCATGCAAGGGGCGAGGCGGTGCCTTTCCCCGATCCTCCGGGGCGCGATTCGCACGGCCTTCCGATCGCCATCTGGACCTGAACCGGGCACCTCGGACATTGACGAACGCCTCGGAGTGCCGCAAACGGAAAGTATGGACCATCTGCCTGCCGAGCTGCTTTCCGGTTATCGCAATTTCATGGGCGGCCGCTATGCGACCGAGACTACCCGCTATCGCGAGCTCGCGCGAAAGGGGCAGCAGCCGCAGACCATGGTGATCGCCTGCTGCGATTCCCGCGCGGCGCCCGAAACCATTTTCGACTCGGGTCCGGGCGAACTCTTCGTGGTCCGCAACGTCGCCAACCTCGTCCCGCCCTACGAGCCGGACGACCGGCATCATTCAACCTCCGCCGCGCTTGAGTTCGCCGTGCAGAGCCTCAAGGTGAAGCACATCGTCGTTCTCGGCCATGGCCGCTGCGGCGGCATCCGCGCCGCCCTCGACCCATCGGCCGAGCCGCTGTCGCCGGGCGATTTCATCGGCAAGTGGATGAGTCTGGTGTCACCCGCGGCAAAGGTGGTCACCGGCAACAGCATGATGACCGTCGGCGAGAGGCAGACCGCGCTGGAGCGGATCTCGATCCGCTATTCGATCGCGAACCTTCGGACATTCCCTTGCGTGAAGATCCTGGAAGGGAAGGGCCGCCTGTCGCTGCACGGCGCCTGGTTCGACATCTCGACCGGCGAGCTGTGGATCATGAACCGCGAGACCGGCGATTTCGAACGGCCCGAGCTCGACTGACCGGGCCGGCGCCAGCCGGACCCGATCCGCGTCACGCCCGGCGGCTCCGGAAGCAGGCTCCAGCCGATCCAGGCCGCGATCGCGATGAACCCCATGGCGGGAATGATGGTTGCGGTCGCTACCACCGGATCGCCCATCAGCGCAGCGACGGTCCCTCCGAGCAGTCCTCCGCCCATCTGCATGAAGCCGGACATCGAGGATGCCGAACCGGCGATGCGGGGAAACGGCGCCACGGATGCGACCATCATGGCGGGCATGATGAAGGCGATGCCGAACGCGTAGGAAGCGATCGGTCCCATGACGCTCAGGAACGAAGGCGGTGCGATGCGCAGCAGCACCGCGATGGCGAGAGCGCCGGCGCCGACGAAGGCCAACCCCACCGGCACGAGGCGTGCCGCCGGTATCGTCCGCAGCAGTCGCCGTACGATCAGCGATCCGACGAAGAAGCTGCCCGATTGCATCAGCATGCCGACACCGATATCTTCAAAGGCGCGGTAAAACCGCTCGGTATCGGTCCAGATTTGCTCTTTCGCCTCGATGATGTTCAAAGGACCTTCCACCAAAATTAT
>CATMOC010000401.1 GCA_950071955.1 uncultured Mesorhizobium sp.
CGACGCGGGCCGGCCGCGTCATCGCGGAACTCTGTGCCCGGCACCTGAAGAGGCCGCTGCTGGAACTGGGCGGAAAGGCGCCGCTCGTCGTGCTGGACGACGCCGACGTCGAGCAGGCGGTGAAGGCGGCAGCCTACGGCGCCTTCTTCCACCAGGGCCAGATCTGCATGTCGACGGAACGGGTGCTCGTCCATGACGACATGGCCGACGATTTCACCGCGAGGCTGGCCGGACATGCCAGTCGGTTTAGGACGGGCGATCCCCGCTATCCCGGCAACGCGATCGGGCCGATGATCAGCGAACAGGCGGCACAGCGCGTGAAGGCCTTGATCGACGACGCGGTGGACAAGGGCGCGCGGCTGGTCGCCGGCGGAAAGCTGCGCGGCGCCTATCTGGACGCGACGATCCTCGACGGGCTGACGCCCTCGATGCGCATCTACTACGAGGAATCCTTCGGGCCGGTCGCGTCGGTCATCCGCTACTCCGACATCGACGAGGCGGTCTCGATCGCCAACGACACGGAGTACGGCCTCGCCGCCGCCGTCTTCGGCCGCGACGTGACGCGCGCGCTGGACGTGGCGCACCGGCTGGAGACGGGCATCTGCCACATCAATGCCGCGACCATCCAGGACGAGCCGCAGGTGCCGTTCGGCGGCGTGAAGGCCTCCGGCTACGGCCGTTTCGGCGGGCGCGCGGGCATCGACGAGTTCACGGAACTGCGCTGGATCTCGCTCCAGGGCGGGCGCGAGGAGTATCCGATATGAGCGCGCGGGGAGCGACGGGACCGCATGTCGTGGGGACCGGTGTGGCGGGTCGGAACGCGCGCGACGGGTTCCTGCCCGCTGCTGCCGCTAGCGGCGACGGGCGATGTTTCATGTATACATCGCCGTGTGCTGACGTGGGACCGGAGGTGTTCGAGCGCCGCGCCGCGCGTTGTCGGAGGGCAAGGGGAAGAGGCACCCCGGCGATGACCATGCGGGCGGTTTCGCGGCACAGGCGCGCAAGTTTGGCAAGAGGATGTGTATACATGACGTCCGATTGCGCGGTGACAGGCCGGCGGAAAAATTCTATTGTCTCCAGGAGCCGCGCCATCGGGCGGGAGAGAGCGGAACCGCTGTTCCGTCGCCCGATGAAGAAGCCGGGATTGCGTGTCCCGGCGCGGCGTGCCGAGGGAGGATTTGAATGAACGTGATGCACAGACCCGTCGCGGGCCCGAAGGCGCCCGAGCGCTTCTTCATCGGCGGACGCTGGATCGACCCGATTTCGAGACAGACGCTGAAGGTGGTCTCCCCGACCACCGAGGAACTGCTCATGACCTATCCGGAAGCCGGCCCGGCCGACATCGACCGCGCGGTTTCGGCGGCGCGCGACGCCTTCGACAACGGACCCTGGCCGCGCATGTCGCCGTCCGAACGCGCGGGCTACCTGCGCCGTGTGGCCGGGCTCCTGACGGAGCGGCTCGAGGACATCGCGCAGGCCTGGACGATCCAGGTCGGCGCGCCGATCTCGCTGACCCGGAAGCTGGTCGGGCAGAACCCGACGCTCTTCAACTACTATGCCGACCTGATCGAGACTTACCCCTTCGTCGACGACCGACGCCGCGACGACGGCGGCAAGGTCAAGGTGGTGAAGGAGCCGGTGGGCGTCTGCGCCGCGATCACGCCGTGGAACGCCCCGCTGGTGCTTCTGAGCTACAAGGTCTCGGCCGCCCTTGCCGCCGGCTGCACCATGGTGGCGAAGCCGTCGCCGGAAACGCCGCTCGAGGCCTACATTCTGGCCGAATGCATCGAGAAGGCGGGGCTGCCCGCCGGCGTCTTCAACATCGTGCCGGCGGGGCGCGAGGGCGGCGACTACCTCGTGCGCCACAAGGGCATCGACAAGGTCGCTTTCACCGGTTCGACGGGCGCAGGCAAGCACATCGCCGCCGTCTGCGCCGAACGGCTTGCGCGCGTCAGCCTCGAACTCGGCGGCAAGTCGGCCGCGGTGCTGATGGAGGATGCGGATTTCCAGGCGGCACTGCCGAGCCTGATGGTCTACACCATGCCGATCACCGGGCAGGTCTGCTTCTCGTTGACGAGGGTTCTGGTCCCGGAACGGCGCGAGAAGGAGTTCCTCGACCTCTACCTGGGCGCGGTTTCGAACATCAAGGTCGGCGATCCGATGGATCCGTCGACCCAGATGGGGCCGCTGACCATGGCCCGGCAGCGCCAGCGCGTGGAGGGCTACATCGCCGCCGGACGCGCCGAAGGCGCCCACATCGCCTGCGGCGGCGGCCGACCGAAGGGGCTCGACCGCGGCTACTATGTCGAGCCGACTGTCTTCACCGGCGTCACGCCGCACATGAAGATCGTCCAGGAGGAGATTTTCGGGCCGGTCGTGTCGGTCATGACCTACCGCGACGAGGACGAGGCGGTGGCCAAGGCCAACAACTCGCAATACGGCCTGAGCGGCGCCGTCTACACCGCCGATCCGCAGCGCGGCTACGAGATGGCGCGCAAGATGCGCACAGGCAGCATCACGATCAACGGCATGATCGTCGATCCCAAGCATCCCTTCGGCGGCTTCAAGCAGTCCGGCATGGGACGCGAGGGCGGACCGGAAGGCCTCGACAACTACGTCGAGACCAAGACCATCCACTTTGCCGGATGAAGAGCTTCTAGGTCATCCGGTCGAGACGGGAACGAGCAGAGACAGTCACTTCATTCACAGGGAGGAAAACCATGTTGAGACGTTCATTTATCACCCTTGCGGCCTCGGCGGCGGCGCTGGCCATCGCCGGCGGCGCGGCTTTCGCGCAGGAAACCATCAAGCTCGGCGCAAGCGCGCCGAAATCCGGCCCGCTGGCCGGCGGCGCCGCGATGACCCACTGGCCGAACATCCAGTTGTGGATGAAGGAAGTGAACGATGCCGGCGGCCTCAAGGTCGGCGACAAGCAGATGAAGATCGAGCTCGTCGAATATGACGACAAGACGAGCGGCGAAGAGGCGATCAAGAACATCCAGCGGCTCGCCACCGTCGACGAGGTCGACTTCCTCGTCGCGCCCTATTCCACGGGCCTGAACATCGCCGCGGCACCGGCATTCGCGCGCTACGGCTATCCGCAGCTCGCGACGACCGCCGCCACCGATGGCGTCAAGGAATTCGCCGAACGCTGGCCGAACTCCTTCTGGATGCTCGGCACGTCGACGCAGCTTGCCAACGGCATCGTCGACACGATCTCCAAGATGAAGGAGAAGGGCGACATCGGTAACAAGGTCGCCCTCGTCAACGTCGCCGACGCCTTCGGGCTGGAACTGATCGGAGCCGCCAAGCCGGCGCTGGAGAAGGCCGGGTTCGAGATCGTCTACGAGACGTCCTATCCGCTCGGCACGCAGGACCTTGCTCCGGTGATCAGCCAGGCCAAGGCCGCCGCGCCCGACGCCTTCATCGCCTTCTCCTATCCGGGCGACACCTTCGCGCTCACCGAACAGGCGCAGGTGCAGGGCTTCGACGTGCCGGTCTTCTATACCGGTGTCGGCACCGCCTTCCCGCCCTTCGCCAAGCGCTTCGGCGACGCGGCAAACGGCATCATGGGCATCGGCGGCATCAACAGCTCGGACGAGAACGTCAAGGGCTACCTCGAGATGCACAAGGCCGACCTCGGCTCCGACCCGGACTTCTGGGCGAGCGCGACCACCTATGCCGGCCTGCAGATCCTGGGGCAGGCGATCGAGAAGGCCGGCACGCTCGACAAGGCCGCCGTCGTCGAGGCCATCAAGACCGGTACGTTCGACACGGTGATCGGTCCCGTCTCGATGCCCAACAACGTCAACGAGAAGGTCTGGACCGTCGGGCAGTGGAACAACGGCGTCTTCGAGGCGGTCGCCGCCGACGGGATGCCCGTCGCGGCCGAACCGGTGAAGAAGTCCGGCTGGTAGCAGGGGGAAGAAAGTTACCCCCGCCCCTACCGGCGCGGCTTCTTCGAACGGCGAACAAGCATGCGTCGGAGTTCAGTAGTTCCCCTCCCCCTTGTGGGGAGGGGCAGGGGTGGGGGTACTCTTGCGATCACCCTCGAACGACCCGCTATCGACCGCCGGCTTGCCTGATCCGGCGCAATCCACTGGGAAGTATCAGACATCGTCATGAACATCCTCGTCACCGGCATACTTCTGAGCGGCACCTACGCATTGATCGCGCTGGGGCTGACGATGCAGTATGGCGTCGCCCGGATCATGAATCTGGGCAACGGTGAGACGCTGGTCGCCGCCTGCTTCGTGGCCTTCTGGCTCTACACGGGTCTGGCGATCAATCCGCTGGTCGGGCTGCTCATCATCGCGCCGGCGGCCTTTGCCACCAACTGGGGGATCTACGCG
>CATMOC010000402.1 GCA_950071955.1 uncultured Mesorhizobium sp.
CGAAAGCCACGGTAGCGGAACCTTCGGACTTGCCTAAGGTTAGTATCAACGTCTGAAAGTTCGGCAAGAGGAATGAATCCCGATGGCAACACCGCGATATTTCGCCCGGCCACTTCATGCGCACCGGGGCAACCGCGGCACCGAGCCAATCCCGATGCCGGGGCCGACGCCTCCGCCGGGCCCGCTGCCTCCCGATCCGGTTCCGCAACCCGGTCCTTCCCCGGTGCCGACGCGGGGCGCCGGGCGCTGCGTGTGATGAAGGCTTCGCGCTGCCGCACAAGACCCGCGCCCGCCAAGGTCCGGACTTTCGTGGGGGCGTTCAAGGCAACCCACATGCTCCGCAAGAGAAAGGAGCCCGCGTGATGGCCAGGGAATTCTCCGACACGGTCAAGATTACTGCACCGTCCGGCACTATCGAGGTGGCCAGTGCGCAAGAGGCCTACGAGGTACTATCCGATCCGGACTGGCCCAAACGGGGGCCTGCCCACGGTGAGGCTGTGGAGACCGCTCTCAAGGTGATGGACGGTCATCGCTCGACCGTGGACGCCTACGACACGTTCGTGCGTGCGGCGAAAGAAGCGGGCAATCTGGTCGAGCGGTGATCCAGCCCGAGAGGCCGTGGCCGCTATCCTAAAAGCAACGTCGAGAAAAAAGGCCTCCCGCGCCATCGAGCCGGGAGGCCTTGTCTCGTAGGAAAGCCGCCGGACGCGGTCAGGCCGCCTTCTTCGCCTTCGGGTTGGCGATCTTGTCGGCAAGGTTGGTCAGATCCGAGTCAGTCTTCGATTCCTGCTGCAGCGTCTCGTCGAGCAGCTTCACGGCATCGGTCATGCCGAGGGTCTCCGCCCAGCGCTTGAGCGTGCCATAGCGGGTGATCTCATAGTGCTCGACCGCCTGCGCGGCGGATACAAGGCCAGCATCGAGAGCGGCTGTCCCCTTGTACTCGTCCATGATCTCCTCGCCTTCGGAGATGATGCCCTCGATCGCGTCGCAGGTCTTGCCCTGCGGGCGCTTGCCGAGAATCTCGAACACCTGCTGCAGGCGCTCGATCTGGCCTTCGGTCTCGTCCTTGTGCTTCTGGAAGGCCTGCTTGAGCTGGTCGCTGCTGGCGGCGCGCGCCATCTTGGGGAGCGCCTTCAGGATCTTCCGCTCGGCGTAATAAATGTCCTTGAGCGTGTCGTGGAAAAGGTCTTCTAGCGTCTTTTCTTTTGCCATCTTTGTATTCCTCTGGAATTTGAGCGTCTGCGCATATGCGCGGCTCGCCCTAAACATGGACCGGACGAGTTCGTTCCACCGCCTCACCGGGTACAGAGCCGCCGCTCTCCGTCGTAAGGCTGGAAAGTGCAATCAAGGGGCCGGAAAGAGCGATACGCGTCCGAGCAGGCGTCCACATTGCAGACCGGAATGTCTTCCGACTGCGCGGAACCGACCAGGATTTGGCCGGTCTGTCGTGGTTCCGCGCCAACTTGCTGTTGCCCCGAAGTGTTGGGCTTCTTGTCCGTCTGCTGTTCGACAAACACTCCCCGCGCCATCCGCGGTTCCCTGTCGCCCGCCTGTAGGGTCAGGGCGCCGAGAAAGACAAGGAGGACAGCGATGAAGCCGAAGACGCTTCCGCCGTCGGTTCGTGGAGACTCGACATGGATGCGCTTCTGTCTGGACATAGCCGGCAAACGGAAGAGGCGCTTCGATGTTCCCGCGACCATCCGACACTGTCGGTCGAGGCGTCATCTGTCTCTCGCAGGTCGCGCGATTCTTCGAGTGTGACAAACAAAGGTGAAAAACAGCGCGGGCTGAAGACACCAATCTGCCCCCGTCACTATTGCCTGGTGACGCAGAGCCGGCGGTGTCCGCTTTCGCCCGCGCATGGCCGCCGGCTCGTCGTTCCAGCGGCTCCCGAGACCCGGCACCGGGTCGTGGAGCACTGCCCGCAGGTCGGCGATTCCTTGCGTTTGTACCGGTTTTTTTCGGCCGGATCCCGGTCCTGACGCCGCCGGCCTCGCTATGGCCGCAGCACGAAACCGCGCCCGATGCTGTCATCCTCTTCGATCGTGAAGCTGGACGTGCCGCTGTAGAATGCACGTCCCGCGACCTCCACTCGCGCGGCGTCGAAGCGACCGGTCCTTTCTGAACGCAGTATGCGGCCGCCGAACACCGATCCGGTTATGCTGCGGAACTGGCATTGCTCGCCGATCGAGATGTCCCCCCGCGCCAGCTGTACGGCCATCCGCGCAGATACCCCGCTGCCCGTCGGGCTACGGTCGACTTCCCTTTCGGCGAAGACGCAGACGTTGGTGCTCGGCTCGTCCTTCCCGGTGCCGCCATCGGTGACGATCGTGCCGTAGAGAAACGCCAGGTCCTGGTCGTCGGGATGGTCCAGGGCGACCGTGGCCTGGACGGTCTTCGTAATCCGGTCGGCTGCTTCGACGACATCGCGAAAGGGACTGGTCGAGAGATCCAGTCCGACGGACCCGGCGGACACGATCGCGTAGAAGGCGCCGCCATAGCCGATGTCGAACCGCAAGGTGCCGATTCCGGGTACATGCGCTTCGGCGTCCAGTGCGAAGGCGAAGGAAGGGACGCTCTCGAAGCTGACCGAGCCTGTCCGAAAACCGGTCGGCGTCAGCACGACCTCGACCATCGCCCGCACGAGACCGCAAGGGCACTGGATGTTGACGGCCGTCAGCGGAACCGTCGGGGTGACGATGCCGGTGTCCACGGCATAACGTCCGAGCGCGATCACCGCGTGGCCGCACATGGTCGAGTAGCCTTCGTTGTGCATGAAAAGCACCGCGATATCGGCCTCCGGGTGATCGGGTTCGACCGGAATGACGCCATACATGTCGTGGTGACCGCGCGGCTCGAAGATGAGCATCCTGCGCAGATGGTCGAGCCGTTCGCGGGCGTAGCGGCGCTTGTCGAGGATGGTATCGCCGAGGACCGGCGGATAGCCCGCGGTGACGATGCGCACCGGTTCACCACCGGTATGCATCTCGACCGTGGTGATCTTCCCCTCCGGCAGGTCGGGGTCGGGGGCGGAATCTCGCCGTTCGGGCTGCACTGCTTCCGCGCTCCAATGGCATTGACGGGAGAGCATCATTGCCGACGGCCGCCTTCGCGCGCAATCCCGGGGGAAAGATGGGGGTGGATAGGCGAATTTCGCCGACGGCGGCGAAGCTTTGGATGTGCGGCGTCAGATCGCCGCCGTAGCGGAAAGCCGGCTAATCTCCGCCTCGCTCATACCGAGCGCCGTGAGCACGTCCCGAGTGTCGCCGCCGAGTTCCGGCGGCGGCGTGGTCGGCGCAATCACCTCGCCGTCGACCTTGAAGCCGAGAGTAGGCACGTGGAAATCGTGCGGCTGGCGGTCCCAGTGCATCGTGTGTGTGAAGGCGCGGGTCGCTGCATGCGGTTCGGCGAGCGTCTCGTCGAGGGAACGCACCTTGGCCGCGGGCACTCCGGCTTCGTCCAGCACGCGTTCCCACTCCAGCGCCGGCCGCGAGAGGAAGATCCGGACGAGTTCGGCGCGCAGTTCGGGGGCATTTTTTGCCCGGCACGGTGCTTCCTTCCAGCGCGCATCCTCGAGAATGTCGGGCCGGCCCAGGCCGGCGCAGAGTGCCCTGAACTGCTTGTCGTTGTTGGCCGCCACCATCAGAAGGCCATCCTGCGTCTCGAACGCTCCCGAAGACGGGCTCTGGCTCCACGCCTCGTTGCCCGAAGGCCGGGGCGTCCATCCGCCGGTGAGATGGCTGGTGATCAGCGAGGCCATGAGAAGCATCGATGTGTCGAGCATCGCGACGTCCAGGTGGACGGCCTTGCCGGTGCGTCCGGTCTCGTGCAGCGCCGAGACGATGGCGAAGGCCGCGTTCAGCCCCGTCGCGTAGTCGATGTAGGGGGCACCGACCTTCTGCGGCCCGGTCTCGGCCGTGCCGGTGGTCTTCATGATGCCGCACATGCCCTGGATGACGTGGTCGTAGGCGGGGCGGCGGCTCATCTCGCCGTCCTGCCCGAAGGCCGAGATCGAGCAGTAGACGATTTTGGGATTGATCTCCCGCACCACGTCGAACGGCAGGCCGAGCCGCGCGATCGTGCCCGGCCGGAAGTTCTCGATGAAGACGTCGGCTGTTTCGATTAGGCGCTTCATGACGTCGAGCCCCTCAGGCGTCTTGAGGTTCAGCGAGACCGACTTCTTGTTGGCGTTCTGCGTCAGGTAGGCGAGACCCATGCGCTCGGCGTTGAGACCGGGCACGTGGCCCTTGTCGCGTGCCCAGTCGCCAGTACCCGGCTCCTCGATCTTCAGCACCTCGGCGCCCATCAGGCCGAGCTGATAGGCGGCGTAGGGGCCGGCGAG
>CATMOC010000403.1 GCA_950071955.1 uncultured Mesorhizobium sp.
CTTCTTCTTCTCCGGACGCTCGAGGATGTTGTTGTAGTACCAGACGAGCTTGACGTTGGTCTCGTTGGCGTCGGATCCGCCGAGGCCGAAATAAACCTTGGACATGTTCTTCGGCGCGCGTTCCAGCACCATTTTCGCCAGCGTCACAGAGGCTTCCGTGCCGTGGCCGACATAGGCATGGTAGTAGGCGAGTTCCTTGGCCTGCGCGGCGATCGCCTCGGCGATCTCGGGGCGGCCGTAGCCGACGTTGACGCAGTAGAGCCCCGCGAAGGCGTCCAGCAGGCGGTTGCCGTCGCGGTCCTCGATGAACACGCCCTTGCCGCCGGTGACGATGCGGTTCGGCGTCTCGCCCCGCGCATGCTGGGCAAGGTGCGTGGAGGGGTGGAAGAAATGGTCCCGGTCCCACTGGTCGATCAGGTCGTTCTTCAGCATGTTTTCTCTCCTGTTCGTGCGATGGCCGGTGCGCTCAGGCGGCGTCGCGGCAGATGTATTTGATGTCCGTATAGGCTTCCATGCCGTGGCGCGACCCCTCGCGCCCGAGCCCGGCCTGCTTCACGCCGCCGAAGGGCACCGGCGCGCCGGTGATCTTGGTGCGGTTCACTGCAACCATGCCGAACTCCAGCAGCCGCGACATGCGGGCGATGCGCGCCGGGTCGGAGGTATGGAGATAGGCAACGAGGCCAGTCTCGGTGCCGTTCGCCCGCGCCAGCACCTCGTCCTCGCGGTCGAAGGGCGCGAAGGCCGCAACCGGGCCGAAGGTCTCCTCGCGGAAGATCGCCGCATCTTCGGGCACGTCGGCCAGCACGGTCGGCTGGAAGAACAGTGGGCCGGCCGCATGCCTCTTCCCACCGCAGACGAGCCGCGCGCCTCTGGCGAGCGCGTCGGCGACGTGCGCTTCCTGCTTTTCGACCGCACGTTCGTTCATCAGCGGCCCGATGTCCGGATTGGACAGGCCGGGGGCCACCGTCAGCGCTCGCGTCTTCGCGGCGAAGGCCTCGACGAAGCGCTCGTAGATCGGGCGCTCGACGTAGAAGCGGTTTGCGGCCAGGCAGTCCTGCCCGGACGTCGCGAACTTGGCGCCGATCGCCCGTTCCACCGCGCGGTCGAGGTCGCAGTCGGCGAAGGCGACGAAGGGCGCATGGCCGCCGAGTTCCATCACCAGCCGCTTCACAGTGGATGCCGACTGGCGATAGAGCAGCCGACCGATTTCGGTCGAGCCGGTGAAGGAAACGACCCGCACCAGCCGCGAGGCCGTCAGCGCGCCGACCACCTCTGGCGCATGACCGGTCACCACGTTGAAGACGCCCGCCGGGAAACCGGCGCGCTCGGCGAGTTCGGCCAGTGCCAGCGCCGAGAACGGCGTTTCGGAGGAAGGGTGGGCGACGACGGTGCAGCCGGCGGCGAGCGCGGCGGCGGCCTTGCGCGTCAGCATGGCGGAGGGAAAGTTCCACGGCGTGACGAGCGCCGCCACGCCGCAGGGCTGGCGCACGAGGGACATGTCCGCGCCCGCGAGATGGGAGGTCACGCCCTCGACGTTCAGGCGTTTTGCCTCCTCGGCGTAGTATTCCACGAACGAGGCGGCGTAGTCGATCTCGCCCAGCGCTTCCGAGAGCGGCTTGCCCTGCTCCTCCACCATCAGATGCGCGAGATCCTGGCGCGCCGCGACGATGAGGTCGAACCAGCGGCGCAGCAGCTGCGCCCGCTTCTGTGGCAATTCGGCGGACCAGGCGGCGAAGGCGACGTGCGCGGCCTGGATGGCCTCGTCCGTGTCGGCGGTCGTCATCGCCGGCACCGCGCCGATCCTGCTGCCGTCGGCGGGATTGGTGACGTCGATGAAGTCGCGCGCCGACCCGGCGGTCCAGGCGCCGTTCACATAGGCGTATTCGCGGAACAGCCGCGGGTCGCGCAGGCTGGAAAGGGACGTCTTCTGAAGGAATGCGACGTTCGGCATTGCGATCGGCTCCCGGGGCAAGTCTTCTGATGCCGGGATTCTGGTCCGGAATCGCCCGAAGGAACCTTTGTCCCCGGCGAGCTTCGCCAACGATCCTTCCGGATTTCGGCGTTGGCACCCGCTATTCCTTTGGCGATCCGCCTTTCGCGATCAGGTCGAGCGGCAGCCGCGCCGACTGTTTTACAGGCTTGGTGACAACATAGGTGAAATAGCGGGCAAGCCCGACACGCGCCTGCAGGAGGTCGTCCACGAGGCGCTGGTAGCTGTCGATGTCCCGCGTGACGATCTGCAGGATGTAGTCGAAGCCTCCGCCGACGGCCCAGCAGGCAACGATCTCGTCATGACGCTCCATGGCGCGCTCGAAGATCTGGAAATCCTCCGCCCGGTGCTGCTCCAGTTCGGCCGCCATGAAGACCACGATATGGGCGCCGAGCTTCTTCAGCGCTACGTCGGCGTGATAGCCCTTGATGATGCCGGCCTTTTCCAGCCGCTGCAGCCGTTCCCAGCAGGGTGCCGCCGAGAGGTTCACCCGCCGCGCCAGATCGGCCTTCGAGATGCGGCCCTCCTCGCGCAGGATGGAAAGGATCTTCAGGTCGCGCTCGTCGAGCTTCAGCATGGATTTCAGGTCGAGATCACCGACCCCGCTCCGGCCGTCCGCGCGCGTTGCATGGCGAAGGTGGCGATGGCTGTGTCCTGGGCGCCGGTGCCGGTGAGGTCGCAGATCGTCACCTGGTCCTCGGAGGTGCGGCCGGGTTTCTTGCCGGCGACGATGTCGCCGAGTTCTGGCGGCGTGCCCTTGTTCCACAGGCCGGCTTCGATGGCGCTGCGCAGTTCGCCCAGCTTTTCGCACTGGCTGACCCGGTCGCAGGCGTAGAGGTCGGCGGCGGCGAGCGCCTTCGGATCGATCTCGTTCTTGCCGGCCTGGTCGGAGCCCATGGCGGTGACGTGCAGCCCCGGATGCAGCCATTCGGCCTTGAGCACCGGCTGCTCGGCGGGCGTGGTTGTGATGACGAGTTGGCTTTCGGCCACCAGCCGCGCCGGATCGTCGACCGGCTCGGCGTCGATGCCGTGTTGCGAGGCGAGATCGAGCGCGCAGGCCGCCGACTTGCCGGCGTCCCTGCCCCAGACGAGAACGCGTTTGATCGGCCGCATCAGCAACGCGGCAGCGATCTGCAGTCGCGCCTGCGCGCCGGTGCCGATCACGCCCGCTGTCTCGACCCGTTGCGGCGCGAGATGCTTAGCCGCCACCCCGCCCGCCGCCGCGGTGCGGATGTCGGTGAGGTATCCGTTGTCGAGCAGCAGCGCCTGCACCAGTCCGGTTTTCGCCGAGAACAGGATCATCAGTCCATTGAGACCCCGCAGGCCGAGCTTCGGGTTGTCGAAGAATCCGGGACTGACCTTGATGGCGAAACCCTCGAAGCCCGGAATGTAGGCGGTCTTGACGTCCACCTCGCCGTTGGCCTCCGGGATGGCCATGGAGAGGATCGGCGGCATGACGACCTTGCCGCTCGCCAGCGCGGCGAAAGCCTTTCCGACCACCGCGACCGTGGCGAGGTCGAGCGCGACGATCCCGCGTAGATCGCGTTCGGTCAGCACGGTCACGTCATGCGGCATAGGGGCGGCCTTTCAGTGTGACGTCGCCGAGTATCACGTCTTCTCCAGAGACGATCTGCCGGAAGACTTCCATGTCCATGTTTCGTCCCGTTATGACGGTGGCGACAGGTCCACGCAGCGCGGGTAGTTTGCCGGCTTGCAGTGCGGCTATGCCGACGACGCAGGCGCCCTCCGCCACCATGCGGTCCTCGTAAAACAGCGTCTGCATGGCGCGGTAGATCTCCTCCTCGGTGACGAGCACCACGTCGTCCAGCAGGTCTCGGCAGAGGGGAAAGGAGAGCCTGTTGTCCGATCCGATGCCGCCGCCGAGCGAATCGGCGAGGCTTGCCACTTCCTCCACCTCGACCGGGTGTCCGGCGCGGATGGATGCGTGCATCGCCGCGCCGCGATCCATCGAGATGCCGATGACCGTCGCATCCGGACGGATCGCCTTGACTGCCAGCGCCACGCCGGCGGCCAGGCCGCCGCCGGACAGCGGCACCAGGACCGTGTCGAGATCCGGCCGGTCCTGCATCAGTTCCAGCCCGATCGTGCCCTGTCCCGCGATGACCCGCAGGTCGTCATATGGTTTCACAAGGGTCAGGCCACGTTCCGCAACAAGGGCTGCACCGATGGCGTCCCGGTCCTCGACCTCGTTCCAGCCCGCCAGATCGTCCAGCGCGGCGCCCCGCCGCATGGCAGGCTGGCGGCAGAGCGAGCGGACGTGACTTTGCCCGGACGCCGCATGAAAATCCTGATGCTTTCCCATGTCGCCAACAATCCCAATGGGG
>CATMOC010000404.1 GCA_950071955.1 uncultured Mesorhizobium sp.
CCTGGCGATGTCCGAACTCGCCGTCGTTTCGGCGCGCCCGGCACGCCTCAAGGCGATGATCGACCGCCATGTTTCCGGTGCCGCCCTGGCCCTGGCGCTCGGCGCCAATCCCGGCCGCTTCCTGTCGACCGTGCAGATCGGCATCACTCTGGTGGGCGTGGCTTCGGGCGCCTTCTCGGGCGCGACCCTCGGCCTGAGGCTGACCGATGTCCTCATCTCCTGGGGACTTGGTTCCGGAGCGGCCAGCGCACTGGGCGTCGGCGTGGTCGTCGCGGCGATCACCTATGGCTCGCTGATCATCGGCGAGCTGGTGCCAAAGCAGATCGCCTTGCGCGACCCCGAGGGCGTGGCGGTGAAGGTCGCGCCGGCGATGACGCTGTTCTCGCGCGTCGCCACGCCGGTCGTGTGGCTGCTCGACGCCACGACGAAGGCCATCCTGGCGGTCACCGGGATGGCGGCGGAGGGCGACAATGCGGTCACCGATGAAGAGATCCGGACGCTCATCGCCGAGGCTGAAGGTGCCGGCGTGATCGAGAGGGCCGAGCAGACGATGATCTCCGGCGTGATGCGCCTCGGCGACCGTACCGCCCGCGCCCTGATGACGCCGCGCACCGAGGTCGAGATGATCGATGCGTCGCTTCCCGGCGACGAGCTGAAAGCGGCGCTGCTTGCGACCACCCACACGCGCATTCCCGTCCACGAAGGGTCAATCGACGCGGTGATAGGCGTCGCCCGCGTCCGCGACGCGGTGGCTGGCCTCTTCACGGACCCCGAGGCCGGCATTGCGGAGCATGTGCGCTCCGCTCCGGTGGTGCCGGACACGATGACCGCGCTTTCGGTGCTGGAAACCCTGCAGAAGGCCGACGTGCCGGTGGCACTGGTCCACGACGAGTTCGGCCATTTCGCGGGGCTCATCACCCCGGCTGACATTCTCGATGCGATAGCCGGCGCATTCCGCTCCGACGAGGAGGACGCCGAGCCCGAGGCGCGCCAGCGAGCCGACGGGTCCTGGCTGATCTCGGGCGCCATGCCGGCCGACGAGATGGCGGAACTGCTCTATCTCGAACTGCCGGAGCGGCGCGGCTACGATACGGTCGCCGGCTTCCTGCTCGATGCCTTCAAGCGCCTGCCGCAGACGGGCGACACGATCGAGATGGGCAACTGGCGCTTCGAGGTCGTCGACCTCGACGGTCGCCGCATCGACAAGGTACTGGCGGAGCGGCAAAGGTAGGTCAATCCTTACCATTGCCGCAGCGCTTGTTTCCATATCGTCATGCGGCTACTGTTTTTTCGAGGGATGGAAAATATGGAGGAGGCTCGCCGGTTGGAGGACCGTGCGGGCAGGCGAAAAGAAAGGTGACAGCCCCACCGGCGATGTCCGTCGCGGAGGGTAACTCGGGAGGAGAAAAAACGTGAAGACAACGAAACTGCTTGCCGCACTTGCGGCGTCTGCTGCTGCGTCCACCATGGCAATTCAACCGGCCTCGGCCGAGACCACGCTCAAATGGGCGCATGTGTACGAAGCGAGCGAACCCTACCACACCTGCGCGGTGGCGGCTTCCGACAAGCTGAAGGCAGCGACGGAAGATCGGTATTCTATCGAGGTCTTCCCGGCCTCCTCGCTCGGCAAGGAAGTGGACATCAACGAAGGCCTCGGCCTCGGCACGGTCGACATCATCTACACCGGGCAGCTCTTCGCGGGGCGGGCCTACGGACCAATCGCCATCGGCGGCGCGCCATTCATGTTCCGCGACTTCGACCATTGGGACAAATACCGAAACTCCGACCTCTTCAAGGACCTGGCGCAGGGCTACACCGACGCGACCGGCAACCACATCACGTCGGTCACCTACTACGGGGAGCGCCACGTCACCTCGAACAAGCCGATCGACAAGCCCGAGGACATGGCGGGCCTGAAGATCCGTGTGCCGAATGCGCCGCTCTACATGATGTTCCCCAAAGCCACCGGCGCCAACCCGACTCCGATCGCCTTCGCGGAAGTCTACCTGGCGCTCCAGCAAGGCACGGTCGACGCGCAGGAAAATCCGCTGCCGACCATCCAGGCCAAGAAGTTCTACGAGGTTCAGGAGCACATCAACCTGACCGGGCACATCACCGACGCCCTGCTTACGATCGTCGGCGGGCCGGCCTGGAACGCGATGGACGCGGCCGACCAGGCCGCGCTCGAAAAGGTGCTGGACGAGACCGCCGACTGCGCGACCGGTCAGATCATCCAGTCCGAGAAGGACCTGGTGCAGTGGTTCAAGGACCAGGGCGTCGACGTGCGCGAGGTGGACCGCGCGCCCTTCCGCGAGGCGACCATGAAGCTCCACAACGGCGAGGATGCGACCTGGGACCAGGCCACCTACGACAATCTGCAGGCGATCGAGTAGGGGCAGACACCGGGCTTTCCGGCGGCGCGGCACCGCGCCGCCGCCATCGCCGGGAGAACAATGATGCGGCATGATTCCGACGACGCCGGACGTGTGTCCGACAATCCGGGCGACGAATCGCTTTCGGACCTGCGTGCGGTCGACGGCATCGTGCTCGTTGTCTTCTGGGGGCTCGCGTTCGTCGTGTTCCTGCAGTTCTTCACGCGCTACGTGCTCAACAACTCCTTCGGCTGGACCGAGGAGATTGCGCGTTTCTTGCTGATCGGCGTCACGTTCATCGGCGCGGCGATGGCGGTCCGCAAGGAGAGCCACATCGCCGTGGAACTCATCTACCGGTACCTGCCGCGACGCCTGCGGTATCTCCTCCAGCTGTTCGTCGACGTGATCGCCATCCTCTTCTATGCGGTGACGGGCTGGCTGTGCGGGCGTATGGCGCAGAGCACGCAGCAGATGATGGTCTCGATCGACGTGCCGAAATCGGTCGTCTACTGGATCGTGGCCGCCTGCTTCGCCGCTATGACGGTTTACGGCGTGATCGTCCTTGTCCGCCGCCTGAGATCGGGCACCAGCCGTCTGGTGGATCCCGAACAGTTCGCGGCCATGGGACCAACCTTGTGATCGGCGCCTCCCGATGATCCTGACGCTCCTGTTCGTCCTGCTCTTCGCGCTGCTTGCACTCGGCGTGCCGGTGGCGATCGCACTCGCTGGTTCCTCCGCCGTCTTCATCTTCCTCGACGGACGAATACCCGACGTCGTGGTCATCCACCGGATGGTGAACGGCGTGGATTCGTTTCCGCTTCTCGCTGTGCCGTTCTTCATCCTGGCCGGCAACCTGATGAACACCGCCGGCATCACCGAACGCATCTTCGAATTTGCCAAGGCGCTCGTGGGCTGGATGCGCGGCGGACTGGGCCATGTGAACATCGGCGCCTCGGTGATCTTCGCCGGCATGTCGGGTGCCGCGGTCGCCGATGCCGGGGGGCTGGGCGCGATCGAGATCAAGGCGATGCGCGATGCCAAATATGACACGGATTTTGCCGTGGGCATCACCGCCGCCTCATCGACGATCGGGCCGATCATCCCGCCCTCGCTGCCGATGGTCATCTACGGCGTCGTTGCCGGCGCTTCGATCGGCCAGCTCTTCGCCGCCGGCTTCGTCCCCGGTATCCTGATGGCGCTGGCGCTGATGGCGATGGTTGCCATCTACGCTCGCCGGCGCGGCTATCCCCGCGACCAGGCGTTCAGCATGTCGGTGCTCGGCTCCTCGTTCCTGCGCGCCTTCCTGTCGCTGATGACGCCGGTCATCATCGTCGGCGGCATCCTGTCCGGCGCGTTCACGCCGACAGAAGCGGCGATCGCCGCCTGCGTCTGGGCGCTGTTCCTCGGGCTCGTCGTCTACCGGACGCTGACGCTCCAGCGGTTCCTGCGCGTCTCCTTCGACACGATCGAGACGACGTCGGTGGTTCTCTTCATCGTAGCGGCGGCTTCCATCTTCGCGTGGATACTGGCCTCCAACCGGGTGCCGGAGCATTTTGCCGGCATCATCCTGGGCATCTCCGAGAACCCGATCATCGTGCTCCTGCTGATCAACCTGATCCTGCTTCTGGTCGGCTGCTTCATGGAGACGGTCGCGGCGATCACGATCCTCGTCCCGGTGCTGCTGCCGATCGCGCTCAAGATGGGCGTCGATCCGGTGCATTTCGGGGTCATAGTGGTGCTGAACCTGATGATCGGGCTCCTGACGCCGCCCGTCGGCCTCGTGCTCTACGTCCTGTCGCGGGTCGCGAAGGTGCCCTTCGAGCGCTGCGTGGTAGCGACCCTGCCGTTCCTCGTTCCCCTGTTCCTCGTGCTGATCCTGGTGACGTTCATTCCGGCGATCACGATGTGGCTGCCGACGCTGCTCTATCGGTGAGCAGCCACGTTTCCGAGACCGAACGGCGGG
>CATMOC010000405.1 GCA_950071955.1 uncultured Mesorhizobium sp.
ATGCCCATCACGCACCGCCGCACCCCGAAGGAGAGATCGTGCGCGACCCGGTCTGTGGAATGACCGTCGACCCGGCGGCCGGCAAGCCGAGCGCGGAGCATGGCGGACGCGTGTTTCACTTCTGCAGTGCCGGATGTCACGCGAAGTTCGTCGCCGACCCAGGGTCGTTCCTGACCGCTGTCGATCCGGTCTGCGGCATGAACGTGGATCGGGCATCCGCGAGACACTTCCATCGCCACGAAGGAGAGAAGGTCTATTTCTGCTCGGCGGGCTGCAAGAGCAAGTTCGAGGCCGAGCCGGCACGCTATCTGGGTGATCGGCCTGCTCCGGCGCCGATGCCCAAGGGCACTCAATACACCTGCCCGATGCACCCGGAGATCGTGCGCGACAAGCCCGGCTCCTGTCCGATCTGCGGCATGGCGCTCGAACCGATGGGCGTGCCGACGGGCGACGAGGGTCCGAACCCGGAACTCGTCGACTTCACGCGCAGGTTCTGGATTTCCGCCGTCCTGTCACTGCCGCTGCTCGTCATCGCCATGGGGCCGATGCTGGGCCTGCAGGTGCGCGACTGGATCGGTGAGCCGTTGGCCTCATGGCTGGAACTCGCGCTTGCGACACCTGTCGTGCTGTGGGCTGCGATCCCCTTCTTCCACCGTGGCTACGAGTCCTTCGTCAACCGCAGCCCGAACATGTGGACGCTGATCTCGATCGGCGTCGGCACGGCCTATCTCTACAGCGTCGTCGCCACCTTTTTCCCGGACCTCTTCCCGCACCAGTTCCGCGGACATGGCGGTTCGGTGCCGGTCTATTTCGAGGCGGCGGCCGTCATCGTCGCGCTCGTCTTCCTCGGCCAGGTGCTGGAACTGCGGGCCCGCGAGCGAACCGGATCGGCGATCCGCGCCCTGCTCGACCTCGCGCCCAAGACGGCGCGCAGGATCGCGGCCGACGGCTCAGAAGCCGACGTGCCGCTGGACGAGGTCAAGCAGGGTGACCGGCTGCGTGTGCGCCCTGGCGACAGCGTCCCGGTCGACGGCAAGGTCATCGAGGGCCGCACGTCGATCGACGAATCCATGATTACGGGCGAACCCGTGCCAGTGGAGAAGGCGCCGGGCGACGCGGTTACCGGAGGAACGCTCAATCGCAACGGCACGCTCGTGATCACCGCCGAGCGCGTCGGGTCCGAGACCATGCTGTCGCGGATCGTCGAGATGGTCGCGAAGGCGCAGCGATCACGCGCACCCATCCAGGGCCTGGCCGATCGCGTCTCCTACTACTTCGTCCCCACCGTGGTGCTGGTCGCCGTCCTCGCCTTCGTGGTCTGGGGATTGTTCGGACCCGAACCCAGCATGGTCTTCGCCATCGTGTCGGCGGTATCCGTCCTCATCATCGCCTGTCCCTGCGCACTGGGCCTGGCCACGCCGATGTCGATCATGACCGCGACCGGGCGTGGCGCTCAGGCGGGCGTACTGATCAAGGACGCGGAGGCGCTGGAGCGATTCGCCAGCGTCGACACGCTCATCGTCGACAAGACGGGCACCCTGACGGAAGGCCGCCCGAAACTGACAGACGTCGTTCCGGCTGAAGGATTTGACGACGGGCAGCTTCTGACGCTTGCGGCTTCGCTCGAACGCGGGTCAGAGCATCCGCTGGCCGAGGCGATCGTCGAAGGCGCGGCCGAACGCGGCGCGTCACTCCTGTCAACATCCGACTTCGAGGCGGTCACGGGCAAGGGCGTCAGCGGCACCGTGGAGGGCAGGAAGGTGGCGCTCGGAAATGCTGCCATGATGGCGGACCTTGGCGTCGGCATCGACCGCCTCGCCGGACAGGCCGACGCCATGCGCGCCGAAGGTAAGACGGCGATGTTTGTCGCCGTCGACGGAGCGGTCGCTGGCTTCGTCGCGGTCGCCGATCCGGTCAAGGCGACGACCGTGGAGGCGATCCGCGCTCTGCATGACACGGGCCTTCGCATCATCATGGCGACCGGCGACAATGAACGCACCGCAAGGGCCGTGGCGGCGAAGCTCGGCATCGACGAGGTGCGCGCCGACATGCTGCCGGACGGCAAGCAGAACCTGATCGAGGAGCTCCGGGCCAAGGGAGCGAAGGTCGCGATGGCGGGAGACGGCGTCAACGACGCGCCCGCGCTGGCGGCCGCCGACGTCGGCATCGCCATGGGCACCGGCGCGGACGTTGCGGTCGAGAGCGCGGGGATCACCCTGGTGAAGGGCGACCTGAATGGCATCGTGCGGGCGCGCACGCTTGCCCAGGCGACGATCCGCAACATCAGACAGAACCTCTTCTTCGCCTTCGTCTACAACGCGCTCGGCGTGCCTGTCGCAGCCGGCGTCCTCTACCCCGTCTTCGGTACGCTGCTCTCGCCCATGATCGCGGCGGCCGCGATGAGCCTGTCATCCGTCTCCGTCATCGGTAACGCGCTCAGGCTGCGAACCGTGCGGCTCGGCTGAAAAATTGCAGGAGAAACTGTCATGAACATCGGTTCGGTCTCGGAGAAGTCCGGCCTCCCGGCCAAGACGATCCGCTACTACGAGGATATCGGGCTGATTACGCCCGACCGCCGCGACAACGGCTATCGGGAGTACTCGATGGAGGACGTGCATAGGCTGCGCTTTCTCCAGCGCTCGCGCAGCCTAGGCTTCTCTGTCCAGGAATGTCGTCAGCTTCTATCGCTCTACGGCGACCGGGACCGCGAGAGCGCCGAGGTGAAGGCCATCGCCACGACCAAGCTCGCCGAGATCGAACGCAAGATCGCCGAACTTCAGGGCTTGCACGACATGCTCGAGCACCTCGTCGCCAACTGCCACGGCGACCGCCGCCCGGACTGCCCGATCATCGACGGACTGTCGGGCAAGGCTCCCGTCCATTAGGAGCAGCAAGGCCGTGGATATGGCGCCATGATGAACCATCACGAAGGAAAACGGGCTGCGGTGGCGGATCCTCCTTCGCTGACGAACGCGCCCGAATTCCCGGTGGCGGTGTTCTCCTTCCTGTTGCACTTCGTCTGGGAGTTCCTGCAGGTGCCGACCTATGCGGGCATGGCGGAGATGGCGCACTGGCAGGGCATCAAGCTCTGCACGTCCACCACCATCGGCGACGTGGGGTTCGCCCTGACCGCATTCTGGACTGCCAGTCTCGTCGCGAGGACACGTCACTGGATCGGTAGACAGGGCGCGCTGCCGGTTCTCGTCTTCCTCGGGGCGGGGATCGCGCTGACCATCGGCTTCGAGTTCTACTACACGCAGGTCACCCAGCGCTGGACATACTCGGACCTGATGCCGCTCGTGCCGCCATTGGGGACGGGCCTGAGTCCGCTCCTCCAGTGGATCGTGATTCCACCGATCGTTCTCTGGCTGAGTCGACGACACCTGGCCGGGAGCGATACCAGAACTGCGCGTGATCACGTTTCGTCATCTTCGCGCACATCGGGCCGTTGATGCTTGACTTGCGGATGCGACATATGGCGGAAGTGAACGAATGATGGATTCGGGCAAACATGGCGGAGTGAAGGGTGCGTTCGTGCGCGCCTTTTTGGCCGTCGCCATGCTCGTCGTCGCCTCGTTCCAGCCGGGAATGGTCGCAATGGCCAAGTCGGCCATGCATCATGCGAAGACCGAAACGCTCCAGCAGATTGAACACCACGATCACGACGCCGCTCACGGCGATCATGCCGTTGAGCGGCCGTCGTCAGCA
Source organism: uncultured Mesorhizobium sp. (assembly GCA_950071955.1). Lineage (GTDB taxonomy): Bacteria > Pseudomonadota > Alphaproteobacteria > Rhizobiales > Rhizobiaceae > Aquibium > Aquibium pacificus. The sequence continues at coordinate 3,709 of CATMOC010000405.1, forward strand.
GATAATACGGGTCATCACGGAGGCGCGTCGACCGCCGATCTCTGCTGCGACATGCACTGCATGCCAGCCACCGGGGTGCTGCCCTCCTGGTCCGATCTCGCTCATCCGCCCGCCGGAGCCTTCGGCCGTGTCGCATACGGTGCCTTGACACCGGGCGAAACGCACGGGCTCATTCGACCTCCCCGAACCTGACCTGACCCGCCGCGCCGTGCGGCGCCGAGGCACCCGTGCGTCCGCGCGCGGACTACCTTTCCCTGTCAGGTTCAAGGTTTCACATGCGAACTCCAGCTATCGCGGCGCTTGCGGCGTCGCTCTTTGCGGCAGCGGAATCGGCATTTCGATGAGCGTCAATCGCAATCCAGCCATGCGCTGCGCGCTGGTATCGGAACCTCTGTCCGCGGCGCTGGCGCGCGAACACAATGATGCCAATTGCATCGCCATGGGTGCCCGCCTCACCGGCAGCGACATGGCCAAGGCCTGCCTCGAGGCCTTCCTGACCACCGAATTTGCCGGCGGCCGCCACCAGCGACGCGTCGACAAGCTATCCAATCCGGAGATCTGACTTGGCCACCCAGCCCGCCCCCGCGCACCGCAGCCCGACCGACCGCTTCTGGCA
>CATMOC010000406.1 GCA_950071955.1 uncultured Mesorhizobium sp.
CCGTTGATGAATCGAAGAAAACTCGCTTCCAGCAGGTCGAGGTTCTTCAGCCCCACGGCGCAGCCGATCGGGTGGCTCGAATAGGTATAGCCGTGGCCGAACATGGCCGCGGCATGGTTGGACTTGCGCAGCACCTCGGTCAGGCGCGACGAGATCATCACCCCGCCGAGCGGGAAATAGCCCGACGTGACGCCCTTGGCGAAGGTGATCATGTCAGGTTCGATCCCGAACACCTTCTCCGACGCAAAGACTTCGCCGAGCCGGCCGAAGGCGGTCACGACCTCGTCGGAGATGTAGAGGATGTCGTTCTCGCGGCAGATTTCGCGGATGCGCGGGAGATAGCCGGGCGGCGGAACGATGACGCCGCCGGAGGCCTGCACCGGCTCTCCGACGAAGGCGCCTATCCTGTCGGCGCCGCGACTAGTGACGGTTTCGCGGAACTCGTCGACCAGGAAGTCCGTGAAGCCTTCGATGCTCATCCCCGCCGGCCGGCGGAACGGGTTCGGGCAGGTCAGCTTGATCACCAGGTCGTCGGCGCCGTCCATCCAGTCGCGGTCGCGCGGGCGGCCGTTCAGCGACGCCGAAAGATAGGTGGAGCCGTGGTAGGCGCCGCCGCGCGAGATGATCAGCTTCTTCTCCGGCCGGCCGCGCACGTTGTTGAAAAACTGCATGAAGCGCAGCGCGGTCTCGACCGCCGACGACCCGCCGGTAGTGAAGAAGACGTGGTCGAGATCGCCGGGCGCGTGGGCTGCCAGCCGTTCGGCGAGCTCCGCCGACGGATCGCTCATCGTGTACCAGGGTGTGTTGTAGGAGAGCGTCATCGCCTGATCGTACATGACGCGCGCGAGTTCCTCGCGGCGGTGGCCGACGTTCACGCACCACATGCCGGCCGGTCCGTCGATCAGCCGCCGTCCTTCGCCGTCTGTTATGTAGATGCCGTCGCCGCTGCCGATCGGCGTGCGCGCCTCGTTGCCGATGGAACCCGCATAGGGCCAGGGCTGGATCAGATGTCGCTCGGCGCTTCGCTTCAGCCCGTCGCGATGCTCGGAAGCGGCATCGCCGCGCCTGAATTCTGCCTTCTCGACGGCCGCCATTTCCTTACCTCGATGATCTCTTGCCGTCCCGGCCAAGATGCACGCCGCAAATCACCGGAAAACCGACGGAAATCCGGCACATATTGAATATCCGTTCAATCAATATCGCAGAAATAGCGCTTGATTTCAATCCGCGGATGCGCTCTTGATTGCCGAATGCGCGGTGGCAGGGGAACCGCGTGTCTCGCGACCGGGGAGACAAGTGACGCCGAGTCCCTCGCCCACACAAATCATCGCGCCCGGAGAGCCGCATTGACGACGGCCGCGGAAGGCGCGGGCGGACTCGCCGCCGGGAGGGCGCCGCGCCGCGGCTCCTTCCTGCGATCGGAGGAAGCCCGGGGCTTCGCCCTGATCAGTCCGACCTTCCTGTTCGCGCTCGCCATGCTGGCTGCGCCCATCCTCGTCATCGTCGCGCATTCCTTCTGGACGCAGGATTATCTCACGATCGACCGGACCTTCACGCTCAAGAACTACCGGATCGCGCTGACGGAGCCAATCTACCGCGATCTTCTCGGGCGCTCGCTGGTCCTGTCCTTCACGGTGAGCACGCTCACCGTGCTGCTCGCCTATCCGGTCGCCTACTACATCTCCTTCCACGGCGGGCGGCACAAGGCGCTGCTGCTCTTCCTCGTCACCATCCCGGCCTGGACGAGCTACCTTTTGCGCGTCATGTCCTGGAAGGTCATCCTCGGCTACAACGGCGTGCTCAATTCGGCACTGCTTGGCGTCGGCGTCATCGACGAGCCCTCCACGGCCTTTCTCTACAACACCAACGCGGTGCTGATCGCGCTCACCCATGCCTGGGCGGTGTTCGCCATCCTGCCGATCTACGTCTCCCTGGAGAAAGTCGACCGGACCCTGCTCGAAGCCGCAACCGACCTCGGCGACGGACCGGTCCGCCGCTTCCTGCGCGTGACGCTGCCGCTGACGATGCCGGGCATCATTGCGGCGCTGATCATCGTGATGATCCCGACGGTCGGCGACTACGTCACGCCGCGCCTCGTCGGCGGCAAGGACGGCGTCATGATCGCCAATGCGATCGAGGTGCAGTTCAAGAAGGGGGCGAACTGGCCGCTCGGCTCCGCGCTGTCGGTGACCACGATGGTCGTCATCACTCTCATGGCGGGCGCCTGCGTAGCGGTGCTGCGCTGGGCCGCGAGGCGGATCCGATGAGGGCAGGGCGGATCTTCGGCGGAGCGAACGGGCTCAGGCTCTACGCGGCACTCTACGTCGCCTTCCTCTATCTGCCGGTCCTCCTGCTTCCGCTATTTTCGGTCAACGATTCCGCCGTTCCGAACTTCCCGCTCACGGGCTTCACGTGGAAATGGTACGAGAGCCTCGCCGATACGCCCGTGCTGCTCGACGCGGCCTGGAACAGCGCCATGGTCGGAACCGCCGCAGCCGTCATCGCCACCCTGCTCGGCATCTGCGCCGCCCGCGCGATGACGCGCTACCGTTTCCGCGGCCAGAAGGCGATGAGCGGCCTCATCATGGCGCCGCTGGTGCTGCCGGAGATCATCATCGCGGTAGCGCTGCTGGTCGTGCTTTTGCGCCTCGGCCTCGAACTCTCGCTCCTGTCGGTGGTGCTCGGACATGTGCTGATCTGCGTTCCCTATTCGGTGACGGTGCTCATTGCCGGCTTCGAGGGCTTCGACCGTAGCCTGGAGGAAGCCTCGACCGACCTCGGCGAGACGGCGTTCGGGACCTTCCGGCGCGTGACGCTGCCGATGGTGGCCCCTGCCATCGTCTCCAGCCTGCTCGTCTCCTTCACCATCTCGCTTGACGAATTCATCCTCGCCTTCTTCCTGACCGGCACGGATTCCACGCTGCCGGTCTACATCTGGGGACAGTTGCGCTTCGCAGCGCGCCTTCCCACCGTACTGGCGCTCGGCACGGTCATGCTGGTTGCCTCCTTCATCCTTCTCACCATCGCCGAAATCTTCCGCCGGCGCAGCGCGCGCCGTACCCAAGTCGAGGGAGGCCTGTTTGCCTGAACGGCCGATGATCGACGTCGATCACGTCACCAAGACCTACGGCAATTTTAACGCCCTCGACGACGCCTCGCTCGCCATCCACGCCGGCGAGTTCTTCTCGCTGCTCGGGCCGTCCGGCTGCGGCAAGACCACGCTGCTGCGGATGATCGGCGGTTTCGATTCCCCCACGCGCGGGTCGATTGCGATCGACGGCCAGCCGATGGACGGAATCCCCGCCAACCGGCGCCCCACCAACATGGTGTTCCAAAGCTATGCCATCTTCCCGCATCTCAACGTCGAGCAGAATGTCGGCTACGGCTTGAAGCGGCTGAGGCTCGATGCCGCCGAGGAGAAGCGCCGGGTGGGCGAGGCGCTGGCGCAGGTTTCGCTCGCTGGATACGGCAAGCGCGCCGCGCACGAGCTTTCGGGCGGCCAGCGGCAACGCGTGGCGCTCGCCCGCGCGCTGGTCATGCGCCCCAAGGTTCTGCTTCTCGACGAGCCGCTTTCGGCGCTGGACAAGAAGCTGCGCGAGCAGATGCAGGTGGAGCTCAGGAGCCTCCAGAAGGCGGTCGGCATCACCTTCGTCCTGGTCACCCACGACCAGTACGAGGCGCTCGCCATGTCAGACCGCATCGCCGTGATGTTCGGCGGCAGGATCGCCCAGACGGCGACGCCGAAGGAGATCTACCAGAGGCCGGTGAACCGCCAGGTTGCCGATTTCCTCGGCGGCATGAACTTCATCAAGGCCGAGATCGTCGGTGAGAACGGCAAGTCTATCGTCGTGGAAACGCAGAGCTTCGGCCGCATCACGACGGACCGGCCGGCCCAATGGGCGCCGAACGGCAATGCCGCCACTGTCGGCATCAGACCCGAGCGGCTGCGCGTCCTATGGGACGGCGAGACCGCCGCGCGCGAACTCGCCGGAAAGGTGGTCGACCGACATTATTTCGGCGAGATCACCCATCTCGTGGTCGAGATTCCGGGCATGGAAATGCCCCTTTCGGTGACCGAGACCAACGATTTCGGCGCCGACGACATTCCCGTCGGGGCCGATATCCGGCTCGCCTACGATCCCGACGCGCTGGTGGCGATGGCCGATTGACGGGCTGGTGCGACGCGCTCGAAAAGTGTGATCGCCGACCCGCGCGACACACTGCTGTTACCTTACTTTAGGAGATTGCGGTCGACGCGTTTCATGCCCCCGCGTCGAACCCTCGGCCCGGCTGCTTCGGCAGTCGGGTCTTGTTTTTTCAAGC
>CATMOC010000407.1 GCA_950071955.1 uncultured Mesorhizobium sp.
CCACTGGAAGAAGGTCGGGACGCGCGCATTCATCGCCTGGACGTTCTTGTCCATGAGATTGTACTTCCACTGGCCGCGGTACTCGTCCAGCGTCTCGGCGACCTTGCGCTTCTCGTCGATCAGCACCGTGTTGACCCACTTGGTGCCGTCCTTCAGTTCCACCTCGTCCTTCATCGGGCCGTCGGCATAGATTGTGTCGCCCGAATGCAGGAAGAAGTCAGGCGTGTGCTTCGCCATGGTTGCGTAGGTGAGCATGCCCGTGTCGTCGATGCCCCAGCCTTGGCCGGCGGTATCACCCGACCACGCGAAGCGGATATTGCGCTTCGAGGCCGGCGCGGTACGGAAGCGGCCGACGATCGGCTCCGACACCGAGTTGATGTCGGCAAGGTCGGCGGCCGTCATGCGGTAGAACACATCCTGGTCGGACGGCAGTTCCTCAAGCAGACGCTTGACGGCAAGATCGCTCTCCGGCAGCGCATCGAGCGAGGCGAGCCTGCGGGCATTGGCGAAATCCTCGGTGGTCGAGACTTCGAACATGACGCGGGCGGGACGATCGGTGCGCGTCCAGATCATGCCGGACGACATGTCGACATCGCCGGACTGGACACCATGCGTGAAGGCGGGACGGGTGTTCGCGCGCGAATAGAAGGGCATCGCGAGCCCCGAGGCGGCGACGAGGCCGGTGGCGCCGGCACCCGCGAGAAGGGTGCGGCGCGAGACGTGTACGGATCGGTTCATGGCTGTCTTCCCCTGATGGCTGTGACGGGAGCGAACATCCGATCCAATTGTATCAGGCGCGTCTAAGGTGCGTGAATTTTTCCTGAAATTTCTGTGACATCGCCCGAGAGCGAGCTGCCCGATCTACACCAGCCCGCGCTTGGCCATCATCGCCTCGGGTGACGGCATCTTACCGCGGAAGGCGGTGTAGAGTTCCTCTGGATCGCGGGAACCGCCGGCCGAATAGATGTGCTTGCGCAGCTTGCGTGCCAGTTCCGGGTCGAACGGGTCGCCCGTCTCCTCGAAAGCGGAGAAGGCGTCGGCGTCCAGCACTTCCGACCACATGTAGGAATAGTAGCCCGCCGAGTAGCCGTCGCCGGAGAAGACGTGGGCGAAGTGCGGCGTGCGGTGGCGCATGGCGATGGCGTCCGGCATCTTGAGCTTGCTCAACATCTCCAGTTCGAAGGCGATCGGATCCTCCGGCGCCTCGGCGCGCGAGTGATAGGCCATGTCGATCAGCGCGGACGCGGCGAACTCGACCGTTGCGAAGCCCGCATCGAAGCTCCGCGCCGCTTCCATGCGCTCCATCAGGTCCTGCGGCATGGCTTCGCCGGTCTCGCTGTGGCGCGCATGCTTCTGCAGGATCTCGGGCACCGTCAGCCAGTGCTCGTAGAGCTGCGAGGGCAGTTCGACGAAATCGCGGCTGACGCCGGTGCCGGAGACCGACGGCCACATGACTTCGCTCAGCATGCCGTGCAGCGCATGGCCGAACTCGTGGAACAGCGTTCGCGCCTCATCGAGCGAGAGCAGCGCCGGCTGCCCCTTCGGCGGCTTGGCGAAATTCATGACGTTGTAGATGATCGGCGTGGCGCCCTCGCCCAGCGAATAGCCGGTGCGCAGCGAACTCATCCAGGCGCCGGAGCGCTTGGAGGGGCGGTTGAAGTAGTCGGCCAGGAAGACCGCGCGGTGCGAGCCGTCAGAGTTCCTCACTTCGAAGGCGCGCACGTCGGCATGCCATGCCGGCACCTCGTGCTTTTCCTCGAAATAGAGGCCGAACAGCCGGTTGGCGACGTCGAAGCAGGCCGCGATGACATTTTCCAGCCGCAGGTAGGGCTTCAGTTGAAGCTCGTCGAAGGCGTAGCGCTCGGCCCTGAGCTTTTCCTGGAAGTAGCGCCAGTCCCAGGGCGCCAAGGCATCGTTCAGGCCGTCCGCGGCCGCGATGCGGGTCAGTTCCGCCTGGTCGGCGGCGACCTTTTCCAGCGCCTTCTCCCAGACCGGATCGAGCAGCTGTGCAACCGCTTCCGGCGATTTCGCCATCGTATTGTCGAGCTTGAGGGCGGCATAGGAGCCATAGCCCAGGAGCTTCGCCTTCTCCGAGCGCAGGCCGAGCATCTGTTTCACGATGTCGCGGTTGTCGGTATCCCCGCGGTTGTCGCCCCGCGAGACGAAGGCGCGGAAAGCCGTCTCCCGCAAGTCCCGGCGCTTCGAGAACGTCAGGAACGGCTCCATGATCGAGCGCGACAAGGTCACCGCGAAGCGACCTTCCTGGTCGCGGGAGGAGGCTGCCTCCGCCATGGAGCGCCTGAGGAAACCGGGCAGGCCGTCGAGATCGGCTTCGTTGAGGAACAAGGCCCAACCGCGCTCGTCGGCCAGGACGTTCTGACCGAAACGGGCGCCGAGCGATGCCAGTTCCTGGTTGATCGCCGCGAGCCGCTCCTTCTCGTCGGGCGCGAGCTTCGCCCCGGAACGGACGAAACTCTTCCAGGTGAGTTCGAGCACACGCGCGGTTTCGGGATCCAGTCCGAGCGAATCCCGACGCGAGTAAAGGTCGTCGATCCGGGCGAAGAGCCTTTCGTTCATCGCGATGGCGGAGTAGTGCCTGGCCATCTTCGGCGAAATCTCGCGCTCCAGCGCCTGGATCGCGTCATTGGTGTTCGCGCCGGCCTTGCACCAGAAGATCGCCGAGATGCGCCCGAGTGGACGCCCGGCGAGCTCCAGCGCGGCAAGGGTGTTGTCGATCGTCGGCAGATCGGCACGCGCGGCGATCGCCTCGATCTCTGCCTCGTGCGCCTCGAACGCCTTTTCGAAGGCGGATGAAAAGTCCTCGTCCCTGATCCTAGTGAAGTCGGGCAGGCCGAGTGGTCCGGTCCATTCAACGAGCGGACTAGCGAGGAATTCTGAACCGTGTGCGGGCAAAGCGTGGGACCTTCTGAATCGTTCGACGCGGATGTAGGTCGCGTTCGGCCCGTGCGCAACGGACTTGACCGAAGAGGGCCCGGTTCTATAAGTGAAGCTGATAATAAGCACCCCTTACAAAGATGCCCACCAGACAAGACAGCGACAGCTTCGGCTTCATCGTCGGCGACATCTCCCGCCTCATCCGCGCGGAGATGGAGCGCCGCATTGCCGCTGCCGGCCTGTCGGTCACGCCGGGCGAAGGCAGGACCCTCCTGAACATCGCGCGTATCGGAACCGTGCGGCAGAACGTGCTGGCCGAGCGCATGGGCGTCGAGGCGATGACGCTATCCGGCTATGTCGACCGGCTGGAGCAGCGGTGCCTGGTCAGCCGCGCGGTCGATCCGGCCGACCGGCGCGCCAAGCTCGTGTCCCTGACCTCAGAGGCGGAAGGCGTGGTCGAGGAACTGCGCGCGCTCGGAGACTCGCTGCGCGCGGATCTGAGCCGGACCATGCGCTCCGACGAATGGGATGCGCTGATGGCGAACCTCAGGCGCATCCGCGAGGACCTTGCCGGAATGAAGTGCAAGACCCCGGCTGTCGTGGAGACCGGCGAATGAATGCGCTGCCGCCCGAGAACCGGGCCTTCATGACGGAACGCCGCGTCGGGCTGATCGGCGCCTTCATGGTCGCGGTCGGCCCCGTGTCGATGGCGCTTTACACCCCCGCCATGCCCGAGATCGTCGACGCGTTCGGCACGACCGAATCGGCGGTCAAGCTGACCCTGTCGTTGTATTTTGCCGGCTTCGCCTTCTCGCAACTGATCTGCGGACCCATGTCGGACGGGTTCGGGCGCAAGCCGATCATCATCGCCTTCATGACCCTCTATCTCGCCGCAAGCGTGGTCGCACTCTTTGCGCCATCCGTCGAGGTCCTGATCGTGGCCCGCTTCTTTCAGGGGGCCGGCGCGGCGGTGGGCGTGGCCATTTCGCGCGCCTTGATACGCGATCTCTTCCACAACGACCGCGCCGCGCGCATCATGAACCTGCAAGCCATCATCCTGGCCGTCGGTCCGGCGCTGTCGCCGACGCTGGGCGGCATCATCATGGAGCTCGCCGGCTGGCACGCAATCTTCCTCGTCATGGTGGCGATGGGAGCCGGCGTCATCGTGACGACGCATCTGGGGCTCCGGGAGACCGTACCCAGGGACCTGTCGCGGATCAGGCCGCGCGCGCTCATACAGTCCTATTCGGCGCTTCTCGGCAGCAGCTACTTCATGCTGTCGAGCCTCGTGGTCGCAGGGACCGTCGGCGCGCTCTACACGCTCGCCACGGTGCTGCCCTTCATCCTGATCGACCGGGTCGGCCTGACCGCGACCCAGTTCGGCGTGGGCATGCTGTTGCAGTCGGGCAGCT
>CATMOC010000408.1 GCA_950071955.1 uncultured Mesorhizobium sp.
AACACCGCCATCTCGCACATGGATCAGGCGACGCAGCAGAACGCGGCCATGGTCGAGCAGACCACGGCGGCCGTTCATTCGCTGCGCAGCGAGGCAGGCGAGCTCGTCAAGGCGATCGCCAGCTTTTCGGTCTCCGGCCAGAACCCTCGGGCGCCGTCGCGCGCTCCGTCCGCCGCCGCGAAGTCCGCATCGCGTCCGGCCGCCGCCGCGTCGCCCGTACGCGGCAACACCGCGCTGAAGCCGGCCGTCGAGGAAGACGGCTGGGAAGAATTCTAGAGGCAATGGGAAGCTGATCAGACATGGCCGCGACCGTTAAACTTCCGCCCGTACTCGACATCACGGCAGCCGCGCCGCTCGCCGCCGAGCTTATGGTCGCCAGGGGCAAGGACATCTCCGTCGACGGGTCGAAGGTCGAGAAGATCGGCGCCCAGTGCATCCAGGTTCTTCTGTCCGCCGTCTCGACCTGGGGGCATGACGGCATGGAGTTTGAGCTGGCTCGACCGTCACCAGTGCTGGTCGAGCGTCTTGGGATCGCCGGGCTCGAGCCGGCCAATTTTTCTGCGAGGAATGCTTGAGATGAAGAAGACTGTTCTGACGGTAGACGACTCAAGGACGATACGGCAGATGCTGCGCGCGGCGCTGCTCGACGCCGGCATGGAAGTATTGCAGGCCGAGGACGGCGTGCAGGGGCTGGAGGTGCTGGACGGCTCCATGCCGGACGTGATCGTCACGGACATCAACATGCCGCGCATGGACGGTTTCGGCTTCATCGAGGCGGTGCGCGGGAGCGAGCGTCACCGGGCGATCCCGATCCTGGTGCTGACCACCGAAAGCGTGGACGACAAGAAGGACCGTGCGCGCCGTCTCGGCGCCACCGGGTGGATCGTGAAGCCCTTCGATCCCGTCAAGCTGGTGAGCGCCATCAACCGCGTCGCGGCCTGAAGCACATAAGAGCGGGGGATCTTGCCAGTGGATACGATGGCGGCAATCAAGCAGACGTTCTTCCAGGAATGCGAAGAACAGCTTGCCGAGCTCGAAACCGGACTTCTTGCGATCGAGAGCGGGGAAACCGACGAGGATACGGTCAATGCCGTGTTCCGCGCGGTGCATTCGATCAAGGGCGGCGCCGGCGCCTTCGGACTGGAGGACCTCGTCCGTTTCGCCCACACCTTCGAGACGACGCTGGACCTCGTCCGCAGCGGTCAGATCCAGCCCGATGCCGGATTGATCAAGCTGATGCTGCGGTCCTCCGACACGCTCGCCGACCTGGTGCGCTATTCGCGTGACGGCGGCGACAAGGACGACGCGCGGGTTTCGCAGCTCCATGACGAGCTTACCCGCGCCGCCGACCCGAATGCCGTGGCCGCGGAGACGAAGCCCGCGAAGAAGCAGCCGAAGAATGCGGCCAGGGTGCCCCAGCCCGAGCCCGAACCCGTCGAGGAGCCGGAAACCTCCCCGGAGGACGATTTCGTCCCGATCACCATCTCCTTCGACGACCTTTTGGGCGGGGGCGGCGGCGAAACGCAAGACGACGGCCAGCAGGTCTACAAGATCTGGTTCAAGCCGAAGCCGGAACTCTACGCGAAGGCCAACGACGCCATAAAGCTGCTGCGCGAGATCTCCGCGCTCGGCGATGCCGACATCGCCTGCGACATTTCCGAGGTGCCGCTCCTGGGCGAGCTCGATCCCGAAGGCGCCTATCTTTCCTGGAACATCCGTCTCGCCACCACCGAGCCGGAGGCCAAGATCCGCGAAGTCTTCGAATTCGTCGAGTTCGACTGCGACTTGACGGTCGAGGCGGAACCGACGCCGGACCCGGATTTCGAGTTCGTTCCCGAACCGATCGTCCCCGTCGACCAGAGGGCGGACGAGGCGGGCGAGGGGCCGCTGATCCCCGATGCCGTCCTGGCCAAGATCGCGGAGATCGCGTCGGCCGAACCTGCCAAGGCGATGACGGCGGCGAACTCCCAGGCGCAGCCTGCACAGGCGGCGGCGCAGACGACGATCCGCGTCGACCTCGACCGCGTCGACCGCCTGATCGACCTCGTCGGCGAACTCGTCATCAACCAGTCGATGCTCACTCAGCGCGTGACCGAAGCGGGCATCGCGCGGCTGTCGGATGTCGCCGTGGGGCTCGACGACCTCGAGCAGTTGACCCGCGAGATCCAGGACTCGGTCATGGCGATCCGCGCCCAGCCGGTCCGCCCGATCTTCCAGCGCATGTCGCGCGTCGTGCGCGAAGTCGCCGACATGACCGGCAAGTCGGTGCGTCTGGTGACGGAGGGCGAGAACTGCGAGGTGGACAAGACGGTCATCGAGCGGCTGGCCGACCCGCTGACGCACATGATCCGCAACGCCATAGATCATGGGCTCGAAAAACCGGAAGAGCGCGTCAAGGCCGGCAAGCCCGAACAGGGTGTCGTGCGCATGTCGGCCGCCCACCGATCCGGGCGGGTCATCATCGAGGTTTCAGACGACGGTGCCGGCATCAACCGCGCCCGCGTCAAGGAGATCGCGATCAAGAAGGGCGTGATCGAGGCCGGCGTACAGCTTTCGGACGGCGAGATCGACGACCTCATCTTCGCGCCGGGGTTCTCGACCGCAAGCACCGTCTCGGACGTTTCCGGCCGCGGCGTCGGCATGGACGTCGTCAAGCGCTCCATCCAGGCGCTCGGCGGCCGCATCAGCATCTCGTCCAAACCTGGCAAGGGCACGGTGTTCACGCTCAGCCTTCCGCTGACCCTGGCCGTCCTCGACGGCATGGTGGTGACCGTCGCGGGCCAGACGCTGGTCGTGCCGCTGACGGCGATCGTGGAGACGCTGCAGCCGAAAGCCTCGGACGTCCACGGTCTGGGCGAACGCGCCAAGGTGATCGCCATCCGCGGCTCGTTCATCCCGCTCATCGACGTCGGCAACAAGCTCGGCTACCGCGAAGAGGAAGCCGATCCCATCAACAGCGTCGCCATCATGGTGGAGTCCGAGAACCGGGCCCAAAGCGCGCTGATGGTGGACGGAATTATCGGCCAGCAGCAGGTCGTCATTAAGAGCCTGGAGACGAACTACGGGCAAGTGTTCGGGGTCGCCGCGGCAACCATTCTCGGCGACGGCCGGGTCGCCGTCATTCTGGACGTCGACGCCATCGTCGCCGGCAACCGATCCGATACGGCCAAGGCCGACGTCGCCAACCGCAAGAGGAATGCAGCATGATGCACGTCAAGGAACACGATGTATCGAAGGCGAGCGAGCTCATCGCCTTCAGGCTCGGCGGACAGGAGTTCTGCGTCGACATCATGTCGGTGCGCGACATCCGCGGCTGGACGCAGACCACGCCGCTGCCGCATTCGCCCGAATACGTGAAGGGTGTCATCAACCTGCGCGGATCCGTGCTGCCGGTCATCGACCTCGCCGCGCGTCTCGGCTTCCGATCGACGGAACCGACCGCGCGCCACGTCATCATCGTCACGCAGGTCGGTAGCCAGTCCGTCGGGCTCCTGGTCGACGCGGTGTCCGATATCCTCACGATCAACGCGGAAACCATCCAGCCCACGCCGGATGTCGCGTCCGAACTGGCCCGCGCCTTCATGAAGGGCGTGCTGGCGATCGAGGGCCGCATGATCAGCCTCATCGGGCTCGACAGCGTTCTCCAGTCCACGCGCGAAAGCTCGGGAACGCTCAATTGAGCCAGACTGCCGCGTCGAAGACGGGAGGGATCGTTCCGGGCGAGTACCTGCTCACCGCGGACGACTTCCGCCAGATCGCAGCCATCCTCCACGACCATGCTGGCATCCAGCTGTCGGAGACGAAGGCGGCGCTCGTCTATGCGCGGCTGGCAAAGCGCCTGCGGGCGCTCGGGCTGGAGAATTTCCGCGACTACTGCTCCTTCGTGGCGAAGTCCGAGGGACTGGACGAACGCCAGCGCATGGTGGCGGCTCTCACCACGAACGTGACCAAGTTCTTTCGCGAGGCGCACCATTTCGAGCTCGATGTCGGCCAGCGTGCGCACATTGCCGCGCTCGTCGAGCGCCCTGACGATGCCGAAGGTGGGTGCGGCCGGTTCGGCAGCCGGTGGCGGGGGGGGGGCGGATGGCGGGGCGGTGGCCGGCGTGCTGGCCTTCCTGGGCGAGGCGGAACAGGCAGGCGCCGAAGCGGCGGTGCGGGAGGCGGCGGGGGCGGGACGAAGAGGGCCCCCGGGGCGGCGGTGCCCCACTGCCCCCCAGAGCGAGGCGGGGCGCGCGTCCAGGTGCACGCCAATTCCCCAGACGGAAGCGGCCATCCCGAGCTCTGTGTC
>CATMOC010000409.1 GCA_950071955.1 uncultured Mesorhizobium sp.
CGGGGAACGGTGCTGGTCGGGGCGCGCCGCCGGGGGGACCTCGTCGAGATCCAGGTGCTGGATACGGGTATCGGCATCGCACCCGACAAACTCAACACCGTGTTCCGCGAGTTCACGCGTCTCGACGAGGGCATGCGCGAGGCGCAGGGGCTGGGGCTGGGGCTGTCGATCGTCGACCGCATCGCCCGGGTCCTCCGGCTCGAGATTCGCATCTCGTCCTACAAGGACCGCGGGACACGATTTTCGGTAATCCTGCCGATTGCAGCGCCACTCCACCAGGAGGCGACGGTGACGGCCATCGGTTCGGCCGCCGCGGGACGATCCCTCGACGGGCTGAAGGTGATGTGCATCGACAATGACGGACGCATCCTCGACGGAATGCGCCTCCTCCTCGAAGGATGGGGTTGCCGCGTGTCGACCTTCACCCACCTGCCGGAGACGAAGGAACTCATGCAGGCGATGCCGCCCGACGTGATCTTGGCGGACTATCACCTCGACAGGGACGACGGGCTGCACGTGATCCGCGCCCTGCGCGAGCGGTTCGGGGAAGGTATGCCGGCGGTGCTTGTGACCGCCGACCGGTCCTCGGAAGTGCGCGAGAAGGCCGGTTCGATCGACGTTCCGATCCTCAACAAGCCGGTGAAACCTGCGGCACTTCGCGCCGTACTGATGCGCAACCGCAAGCTTACGCCCGCGGCAGAATGAAGACACGGCGCCGGGCAGGTCGGCTGGGTCAGGAACCCGGGACCTGCTGCGCCTCGGAGCCAATGCGCGACAGCTGAATGACCGCCTGCGTGCGGCTGTCCACGTTGAGCTTCTGCAGCACGGCCGAGACGTGCGCCTTGATCGTCGCTTCCGAGACGCTGAGTTCGTACGCGATCTGTTTGTTCAGAAGCCCTTCGGCGATCATGCTCAGCACGCGGGCCTGCTGCGGGGTCAGCGTCTGGAGGCGCTGGATAAGGTCGGATATCTCGGGATCCATCTCCGCGCCGAGATCGACATCCATCGGGATCCAGACGCCGCCGGCGAGCACCGTCTCCACGGCCTTCCTGATCTCGTCCATGCTGGCCGACTTCGAGATGAATCCGGAAGCGCCGAGCTCGATCGCGCGACGGATGGTCTCTACATCGTCCCGCGCCGAGACGACGACGACGGGTGCAGCGGAATTGATGGCACGCAAGGCGACCAGTCCAGAGAGGCCGCTGGCGCCTGGCATCGTCAGGTCGAGAAGGACGAGGTCGATGTCGTCGGTGTTCGAGACGATCGTCTTGGTCTCGGCGAACGTGCCGGCCTCGAGGATGGTCGCATTCTCCGCGGTGCCCGCAAGCGTCTGCCTGAGGGCGCCGCGAAACAGCGGGTGATCGTCCGCGACGACGAATTTCAACTCCGGTGCCAAAGGCGCCCTCCCATGCCCGGCTCCGACTCTTCTCGCACGCCGGTCGGATAACGGGAAGGTGATTATGCGGGCTCGCCCGGCGAATTCAAGCAGATAGGCGGAACGGATCACCCGCGGTCGCGCGGAAGATACGTTTCGGATGGAACAGAACACGTGTTTCGGGATTTCTGCTGGCAAATCGCCAATGTCGGAGGCCGGGTATGGAGCCCGTCAGGCACGTCGCCGAGATCTGCGTCGGGAGAGCAGTGCTCTTCGGATCATTGGCCATCATATTGCTGATGGTGGCGTTTTCCTTCGATCCCGTGCTAGCGTTCAAATGCGGTGCCATCACCACGCTTCTCATGTCCGCCATACTCACCTTCAAGGCCCTGCAGGCCCACGCCGTGCCACCGAGGCGGACGGAGGCCTGGATCTACCTGGACGAAAGGTGGAGGCCATCTTGCGAGCGTTCGAACCGCATGTTTTCGACCGTCCTGCGCGAGGTGTACGCCTTGTTCGCCAGGACGACGTTGATCGCCGCGTGCGGGTTCTTCGCGTCCTCGCTGCTGCTGGACCTGCTCGGCGTTCAGCCGTTCGCCTTTGCCGCGCACTAAAAAGCTCGGTCTCCGTCGTCGCGTTTCCCATTGCAAGAGTCCGAATTCCCGTTCCGCTTCAATGCCCTCCTTCTGATAAGAAGCCGTGCGAAAGATGGGCGAGAGTCGGGGCAAGGAAATGCAAGAGCAGGCATCTGGCGGGAGCGCGGCTTCGGTGGGACCATTCGCGGAGACGCACCGCTCATTCGTCAACACATGGGAATGCGACGACAACGACCACCTCAACGTCCAGTTCTACTTCAAGCGATTCGACGAGGCCGCGCGGCTCTTTGCCGGCATGCGCGGCGGCCGCATCGATGGACCTTTGCCGGCAACCCGCCACGTGCGTTTCCACGCCGAATTGCGCGCCGGTACGATCACGCGTACGCGGTCAGGCGTAATTGCGGATGGACCATTCGCGGGCCATTCCGTTCATCTTCTGGACAATCTGTTGACCGGCAAGCTCGCGGCCTCCGCGCTCGATGCGCCCTGCCAGGGAATTCCCACAGGTTTCGAGGTGCAAGCGGTCGCGGCCCAGAATGCGGTTCCGCGCGGCCTCGAGGTCGGGGTGGCAATGCCGATACCGGGTGAGGAAATGCTGGCACGTGGCGGGCTGATCTCCCAGCGTACCATCGTCGCGCCAGCGGAATGCGACGCTGCCGGGGATTTTCTCGAACAGTTCTACATCGGCCGTTTCACGGACGCGGCTCCCCATGTCTGGGAACGGGCGGGGGTGGGGATCGCGCTTCTTCAGGCGCGAAACATCGGCCGGGTCGCTCTCGAAATGAAAATTACCCACCACATGCCGGCCCGGGCAGGCGAGGGGCTCGTGCTCTACTCGCTGCCTTTGCGCCCCGGCGGCAAGACGCTGCACCTGCGCCATGAACTCGTCCGCCTCGGCGACGGGAAACCGATCGCGACGGGGGAGGTGGTGGCCATTCTCCTCGACCTGTCGACGCGGCGGACCGTGCCGCTGCCGTCCGATTGACAGGCAGCGGTCAGATACGCTCCGGCGCGGGCTTCTCCTCGCGCTCGAACTCCCGAACTATTCCCATGAAGCTGCGGAAGAACCGCTCCATGTAGCTGAGCGACTTCTCGAACTCGTCCTCGGTGGGCAGCCCGCCGACAGCGTCTTGCCGTCCGGTCTCGAGCGCAGCCAGCCGTTTCTCAAGTCCGTCAAGCCGGTCCTGCATCTCCTCCATGTCGGCCTGCAGGGCCCCGCGCTCGTCGGCCGCGAGCTTGCAGACCAACTGACCGCTTCTTTCGGTGCAGATCGACATCGCCCCGGTCATCTTGTCCATCCGGACATAGCCGTCGTCGGTCCGCTGGAGCGTGTAGCGGCTATCGTCCTGGGCCTGCGCGCCGGCCGTTCCCAGCGCCAGCACCGATGCGATCAAGATCGTGCGCATGAAGTCCTCCTGTTGCCCGCGACAGATGATGCATGGGAATGCGCCGGAAATGGGTTGTAGCGGCGGTCGCAGCCATTCCCTCGTCAGCGAAATGCTTCTATAGGGCGGCCATGACCGAACCAATCTACAAGATCTGCCCTTCCGCGATGTGGCACGAGGCCGAACGGAACGGCTCATTCACCGGAGCGCCGATCGACGTGGCCGACGGCTTCATCCATTTCTCGACCGCCGCTCAGGTCGAGGAGACCGTAGCCAAACATTTCGCAGGGCAGGCCGATCTGGTCCTCGTCGCCGTCGATCCGGACCGTCTGGGCGAACAGCTCAAGTACGAGGTTTCGCGCGGCGGCGCGCTGTTCCCGCATCTCTACGCTTCGCTCTCCACGCATAACGTTCTATGGGTGAAGCCGCTGCCGCTCGGACCCGACGGGCGTCACGTCTTTCCGGACCTCATTGCGTGAGAAGTCTGCTCGAGGTGGCCGGGCGGCGGGCCCTCTTCGCTTTCGATCCGGAAACGGCGCACGGACTGTCGATCACGGCCTTGAAGACCGGACTGCCGCTCGGTCACCGCGCCGCACCCGATCCCCGGCTGGCAGTCCGGCTGGGCGGTCTGGAGTTCCCCAATCCTCTGGGAATGGCCGCGGGCTACGACAAGAATGCGGAAGTTCCCAATGCACTGCTCGGGCTGGGCTTCGGCTTCGCGGAGGTCGGAACCGTAACGCCGCTGCCGCAACCCGGCAATCCGAGGCCGCGCATGTTCCGCGACGTCGGCCGGCGTTCGGTCCGACACGACGTTCTGGTCTTGCACAAATTTCTCTTTTCTTTCTTGGAGGATACGCACGATTTCCGTTTTTTTCTCCACTAAATCCGCGCCTACTTGGGGATCGACACTTTCGTTCAGGACCAATTCATCG
>CATMOC010000410.1 GCA_950071955.1 uncultured Mesorhizobium sp.
TGCGGTCCACGGGCCCGCCGTTGCGCACCGGAAGATCACGCGCGCCGGGAGGGAGGCGGATGGCCTGTTGCTCGTCGACCACGCCAAGCTGCACGAGGAGGTCGGGAAAACGCATCGGCTGCGCCTGATTGATGATGATGCCCATGGCGCCTTCCTCGCTGTGGGCGCACATGTAGACGACGGAACGGGCGAAACGGTCGTCCTGCATGCCTGGCATGGCGATCAGGAACTGGTCGTCCAAGAAGCCGCTCGTCGCGGACCTCTTCTTCGGGCGCAGCATGTCCATTGGAAAAATTTACAGCCTTTTCCCCTGCGTTGGAAGACCAATCCTCCGTTGGCCAGCGCAGCAGCAGGGTGCGTCACGCAGAAATGAAGGCAGGTCATTCGAATTGGGTTGCGAAGCAGGCGCTTCGTGGAACATCTCATCGCATGAACCTGCTTCGCGCCACCCTTGCCGTTCTCGCGCTCGTCATTCTTCTCCCGGTACCGGCCGGTGCCTCCTCCAGCGATTTCTTTCGCACCGACGGCGGCTCGCTGCGCCTGGTGACGACCGGACTGGCCGGCCCTGACGGCGTCGTTCGCGGCGCGCTCGAGATCGCGCTCGAACCGGGGTGGAAGACCTACTGGCGCGAGCCCGGATCCTCGGGCGTGCCGCCGCAGATCGACGTCTCGCGGAGCCTCAATGTGTTGTCGGCCGAGTTGCATTTCCCGGCGCCGGAATGGCACGAGGACAGCTATGGCGCCTGGGCGGGCTATGGCGGTTCGGTCAGCCTGCCGGTCACCTTCGCCATTTCCGCGCCCGACCGCTATTCGCTGATCGAGGCAAGTCTCTTCCTCGGTATCTGCGAAGCCATCTGCATTCCGGTCCAGACAACCCTTTCAGTGGAACCGGGCAGCGATCCGGACGACGCGGGGGACAGGCAATTCGTCGAGGCGGCCTTCGCCCGCCTGCCGGCGCCCGCCGGCGCGCATTTCGGCATCGTCGAGGCGAGCGTCTCCGGCGAGGTTGCGACTGTCGCAGCTGTCCTGCCGGGCGGAAGCGGGGATGCGGAACTGTTCGTGGCAGGCAGCGAAGGCTACGTCTTCGGGATTCCGCGCAAGAACGGATCGGCTCCGGGAGAGATCGTCTTCACGCTTCCGATCTTGGAAGAGCCCAAGAGCGGCGGTGCCGCCACGATCGCCTACACGCTGGTCTCTGGCGGCGCTTCTGTCTCGGGCGATTTCCGACTTCCCTGACGTAGCGGAACTGGACAAACGCTTTCGGCTCGGCAATGAAGGGACCATGACCCGGGGGCTCCGGGCGTTCACTCGGAGATTTGCGGATCATGATTTCGGTTGGCGAGAAATTGCCGGACACAACGTTCAAGACGATGACGGCGGACGGCGCCAAGGACATGACCGTTTCCGATGTTTTCGCCGGCAAGAAGGTCGTGCTCTTTGGCGTTCCGGGTGCGTTCACGCCGACCTGCAGCAACAATCATCTTCCCGGCTATCTCGAAAACTACGACGCGATCATCGGCAAGGGCGTCGATACGATCGCGGTGGTTTCGGTCAACGACCATCACGTGATGGGGGCATGGGCGCGCTTCACCGGCGGCGAAGGACGGCTGCTCTTTTTGGCCGACGGCAACGGCACCTTCGCCCGCGCGACAGGGCTGGAGCTGGACGCGAGCGGTGGTGGGCTCGGCCTGCGTTGCAAGCGCTTCTCGATGATCGTGGAAGACGGCAAGGTCGCTGCCCTCAACATCGAGGACATGCCGGGCAAGGCCGTCGAATCGGGCGCCGCGAAGATCCTCGAACAGCTCTGATCAGCCTACGGCAGGCGTGCGGGGCTTTTCCGCCCCGCCGAGCTTGAAGGGCGCCATGCCCATGCGCGCCAGTTGGTCGGCGCGCTCGTTTTCCACATGGCCTGCATGGCCGCGTACCCAGTGCCACGTGACCTTGTGGCGGCGGTTGGCCTCGTCCAACGCCTGCCACAGCTCGACGTTCTTCACCGGCTTGTTGTCGGCGGTCTTCCAGCCGCGCTTCTTCCAGCCGTGGATCCAGCCGTTGATACCGTCCATCACATACTTGCTGTCGGTGTGCATCAGCACCGCGCACGGCTCCTTCAGCGCGTTCAGCGACGAGATCGCGGCCATCAATTCCATGCGGTTGTTGGTCGTCGCCGCCTCGCCGCCGGAAAGCTCCTTGACCTTTCCGTTGAAGCGCAGGACCGCGCCCCAGCCGCCGGGGCCCGGATTGCCCGAGCAGGCGCCGTCGGTGAAAATCTCGATCGTCTTCATAATGCTGTCAGTCCGTATTCCGTGGCGGAGGCGATGTGGCGATGGAAGCGCAGGCGGCGGATGAACTCGGACGGGTCGCGCTTCTGGACGAGCGCGCCGTCGGGGATCGTCAGCCAGTCGTAGAGCCTCGTCAGCATGAAGCGCAGCGCCGAGCCCCGCGCCAGGAGCGGCAGCGCTTCGCGTTCGGTCGGTTCCAGCGGCCTTACGCTCTGGTAGCCCGAAAGCAGGGCGCGTCCCTTGGTCAGGTTGAAGGAATTGTCTTTCTCGAAACACCATGCATTGAGGCAGGTCGCCACGTCGTAGGCGAAGAGATCGTTGCAGGCGAAATAGAAGTCGATCAGGCCCGACAGCCGGTCTCCCAGGAAGAAGCCGTGGTCGGGGAAGAGGTCGGCGTGCATGACGCCGGACGGCAGGTCGTCCGGCCAGGCTTCGGCGAAGGCCGCGAACTCCCCGTCGATCTCGGCGGCAAGGCCGGCCTCGTACTCGTCCGCGCGCGGGCGCGTCATCTCCCAGAGGTGTCTCCAGCCTGGGACCGAGAGGCGGTTTTCCCGCCGCATCTCGAAATCCGCGCCGGCAAGGTGCATGCCGGCCAGTGCCTTGCCGACCTCGCGGCAATGCGCCGCCGTGGGCCGCCGCATCCATACCCCTTCGAGGAAGGTGATGATCGCCGCCGGCCGGCCGGCGAGCGTGCCGATCAGGCTTCCGTCCCGACGCTCGACAGGCAGCGGGCAGCTGATCCCCTTGCGCGCCAGATGCTGCATCAAGCCAAGGAAGAACGGCAGTTCGGCACCGTCGACCCGCTTTTCGTAGAGCGTGAGGATGTAGGTGCCGGCAGTCGTGTGCAGGAGATAGTTGGAGTTCTCAGACCCCTCGGCGATACCCTTGTAGGACATCAAGTCGCCCACGGCATAGCCCCGGAGGTACTGCGAAAGTTCTTCTTCCGTGACGTCGGTGTAGACGGCCATCCGCGTACGTCAACCGTTGACGAAGGCCATGTCGGCCCGCGTGAGCGCGACGTCGCGCAAGGTGCGCATCACCGGGAAGTCCTCCGTTTCGGTTGCCGTCACGGCAAGCTCTACCGTCACGTCGAAGCGGCCGCGGAATGCCTCGATGATCTCGTTGACGATGATCTCGGGCGCCGATGCGCCGGCCGAAAGCCCCAACACCGAGATGCCTCGCGTATCGTCCCAGGGAATGTCGGCCGCCCGCTGCACGAGATGTGACCGCCGGGCGCCGGCGCGTTCGGCCACTTCCACCAGCCGGCGCGAATTCGACGAGTTCGGCGCGCCGACAACGAGGAAGAGATCGGCGCCGGCGGCGGTTTCCTTCACGGCGTCCTGGCGATTGGTCGTGGCGTAGCAGATCGATTCGGCCGCGGGCGCCTGGATCGCCGGGAAGCGCGCCTTCAGCGCCCTGATGATGCCCGCCGTGTCGTCGACCGACAGCGTGGTCTGCGTCACGAAACCGAGTGCCTCGCTATCCTCCGGCGAAAAGGCCGCGACGTCCGCCTCTGTCTCGATCAGCGTCGCGGCGCCATCCGGCAGCTGCCCCATCGTGCCGATCACCTCGGGGTGCCCTGCATGGCCGACCAGCACGACGTGCCGCCCCAGCCGCTGGTGGCGCATCGCCTGCTTGTGCACCTTGGAAACCAGCGGGCAGGTGGCGTCGAGGAAGAAGAGTTCGCGCGCCCTCGCGTCGGCGGGGACCGATTTGGGCACGCCGTGCGCGGAGAAGACGACCGGGCATTCGCGGTGTTCGGGCGGGATCTCGGAGAGTTCCTCGATGAACACTGCGCCAAGCGTCTGCAGCCCCTCCACCACGTACCGGTTGTGCACGATCTCGTGGCGGACGTAGACGGGCGCGCCGTACTTCTTCAGCGCCAGGACGACCATCTGAATCGCACGGTCGACGCCCGCGCAGAAACCGCGCGGTTCGCAGAGGCGGATCGTGAGGGGCGGCTTGCTCGGGGGCTGCGTCATTCGAAAATCTCCGGGGC
>CATMOC010000411.1 GCA_950071955.1 uncultured Mesorhizobium sp.
AGGACGCCGGCGAATTCGAGAAGGGGACCGCAGGCGTGCAGGTGCGGTCGTTCCTGCGCGCGGGCGTGGATACCACGATCGCCGGCATCGGCCACACGCTCAACCTCCTGGCGCAGAACCCGGGAGAGTGGGCGAAGGTCAAGGCGGCCCCTGCCAAGATCCGCACCGCCTTCGAGGAGGCGCTGCGCCTGCATTCGCCCTCGCAGGTGATGTTCCGCACGCCCTCGGCGCCACTGGAATTCGCGGGGCTTTCGCTGGCCGGCGACGTGAAGATCGGCAACTTCATGGGCGCGGCGAACCGCGATCCGCGGAAGTTCGAGGACCCCGACCGGTTCGACGTCGACCGGGACGTGACCGGCGTCCATCTGGCGTTCGGCACCGGACCCCACGTCTGCATCGGCCAGATGATCGCGCGGCTGGAAGCCGAATGCATCCTTGGCGCCATCGTGCGCCGCGTGAAAGCCATCGAACCCGCCGGAGACCCGGAATACCGGATCGTGAACACCCTTCGGACGCTGGAGCGCCTCCCGCTCCGGCTGGTCCCAGCTTGAACAGAGAGGTCTTCCAGAAAATGCCCAAGGTCACATTCATCAATCCGGACGAGTCGCGCGTCGAGCTGGACGTTCCCGTTGGAACGAGCCTGATGAGGGCCGCGACCGCGCATGGCATAGAGGGCATCGTCGGCGACTGCGGCGGCGGACTCACCTGTGCGACCTGCCATGTGCTGGTCGAGGAGACGTTCCTTCCCGATACGCCTCCGATCACGCCGAACGAAGAACAGATGCTCGACTTCACCGCCATGGGCCGGCAGCCGAACAGCCGTCTGAGCTGTCAGCTCGTCATGACCGAGGCACTGGACGGCCTTGTCGTGCGGATCGCTGACCCGCAGCTCTGACCCTGCCTCCGAAAGGTACCGGTCGCGCCCCGTTTCCGACGAGCGGGCGCCGTTGCCGGATGCCGGGAGGTCGCCGCGATTCCTTGCGTCCCAGATACGGGGGACCGCCTCACTTTCCCGGCGGGATAGGCTCATCGCAGACGGCTGAACGGCGGCGCGAACGAACGCCTCGGCGCGCGAAGGAGATCGCAATGTCCCACAACACGCAGAAGCGAAGCAGCGCGCGGCAGGGGGAGCCTATACCGCCCGAGCTGTTCGCGCACATGGTCCTCAAGACCAAGCAGATCGACAGGATCATCGCATGGTACGAGGCCGTGCTCGGCGCGCGGGTCGTCTTCCGCAACGAGATGATCTGCTTCATGACCTACGATCACGAGCATCACCGCATCGCGTTCATCCAGGTTCCGGACACCGTCGACCTTCCGAAGGGAAGCGGAAGCGTCGACCATTTCGCCTACAGCTATCGCGATCTGGGCGAGCTTCTCTCGACCTACTACCGCCTGAAGGACAAGGGGATTCTGCCGGTCCGCATGATCAACCACGGGCCGACGATTTCCTTCTACTATCGCGACCCGGACAACGTGATGCTCGAACTGCAGGTCGACAATTTCGACACGCTGGAAAGCACCCACGCCTTCTTCCACAGCAAGGAATTCGCAGAGAATCCGATCGGCGTCTTCGTCGATCCCGACAAGCTGCGCGCCGACTGGGAAGCCGGCGTTCCGTGGGAGGAAATCCGCAAGCGCCCCCCCATGCCGGAGGGAAAGACGATGGCGGACATGCGGATCGAACGAAAACAATAGACGAACCGATCGAAGCGGGAGGGAAAAGCCGATGAGACGCGCGGACGAGATCGTTCCCAGGAACGACAACGAAAGGACAGTCCTCGGCTTCTACACGACGCTGATGGCGAAGGACCTCGACGCGTTCGCCGACCTGTGGGCCGGCGACGCCGTTCAGGAAATCCCCTTCGCGCCGGAACTCGATGGCTTCGAGCCCGTCTGGCGCGGCAAGGAACGGATCCTCTCCTATTACAACAAGGCCATGCCGGGGCGGCGGGATCACGTCTTCTGGATCCACGACGTCCATCAGACGACGGATCCCGACTGCATCATCGTCGAGGCGAGCGCGCACAGCATCGTCATCGCCAACGGCCGCTCCTACGACCAGCGCTACGTGTTCATCTTCAAGCTGCGCGACGGCAAGATCGTGCTCAACCGCGAGCACGTCAACCCGATCGCCTTCATGCGCGCCTTCGGCTGAACGGCGCACTGCCCGCGCCTGCAGTTGCGCACGGGCCAGGAGAGACCAGGATGATCCTTGAACGCCGCGCCTATACGCTGCGACCGGGCCTCGCCGCGGAGTTCTGGGCGCTCCAGCATTCGTGGAACACCATGGACGCGATCCCGGACTACCTGGAACGCAACATCGGCTACTTCGACGTGGCGGGCGGGACGGCGGAGCAGATCGTGCATCTGCAGCGCTACGACGACTTCGCGGACTGGCGCGATCGCGTGGCATCGAACCAGCGCCAGCCGGGCCGTCAGGACTACTACACCACCGCCCGAAAGCTGCTGACCGCGCAGGAGAACGGCTTTTTTTCACCGAGCCCCGTCGCCCGGCTATCCCCCTTGTGGAACGCGGAGCGGGACTGGCTCTGCGACCAGCCCGTCTTCCCCGACGCGGGAGACGTCGAGGGGCTGATCGTCACTGAGACGTCGGTCGACCTCCTGCCGGGAACGGCACCATCCTACTGGCGGGAAATGGAAATCTTCTCCGAGACGGATGGGTTCGAGGAGCAGAGCCTCGTCGGCATGTTCGTCTCGCTGGTCGGCCAGTTGCATCGGGTGCTGGAGTATCGATGGTTCACGTCCCTCGACGAGTTCCATCGTCACAGGTCTCGGCTCGAGCGGAACAAAGCCTGGCGCGAGGCGCGGGAAGCGCTCAACGCCAACGTCGCGGCCAGCCGCATCACGGTTCTGCGTCCGTCTCCGGTCCCATGGATGCGGGCACTGTTCACGCCCCGCGGCGTACATTCCGGCTGACGGATGCCTAGCGGCCGAGCCTCAGGGGAAGCCGCTCCAGCGTGCGCAGCGTGTTGACGAGACGATAGCGGGGCTCGCCGGCGAGTTCGAGCGTCGCGGCACGGCGCACGATCGCACCCAGGATGCACTCCGCCTCGAGACGCGCGATGTTCTGGCCGATGCAGATGTGGTCGCCGTGGCCCAGCGCGAGGTGGATGCCGGCCGACTCCCGCGCGATGTCGAAGCGATCCGCATCCTCGAACTTGCGCGGGTCGCGGTTCGCCGCCCCCATGAACATGGCGACCTTCGTGTCGCCCCGCATGAAGACGCCGCTGAGTTCGGTATCCGCAGCGGTGGTGCGGAAGAGGTTCGCGGCCGGGGATTCCAGCCGGATCGCCTCCTCGAAAGCTGCCTTCGTGCGTGCCGGGTTGCGGCGCAGCGCGTCCCACTGGCCGGGATCGCGGGCGAGGAAGTTGAGCGTGTGGCCGATCCCCGCGATCGTGGTGTCGACGCCGGCCCGCAGGAAGGAGCGCACCTGAAGCGGTCCCGTGCCCGGCGCGAACTCGCCGGCGTCCTCGGCCTGCAGGATCTTCTCCGCGAAGCCGCCTGGCAGGATGTTCTCGCGCTGGATCGCCGCCTGGTAGCGGTCCATGATCCCCGCGGCAGCTTCCTCCGAACGGCGGAACAGTTCGTTCTTCGGTCCCTGCTGGTTGAAATTCATGTCGCCGATGATGAGGAACTCCTCCTTGGAGAAATCGACGCCGAGGACGCCGAGGAAGGCATCGAGCACGAAGGCCTCCGCGATGTCCTTGACGCCGTCCACCTCGCCGCGCTCGACGACGATCTCGGCGAGCGCCTCGGCCTTGCGCTCGAAGACCTCGCGCCATTGCCGGATGACGAGCGGGGAAAGGATCTTCATCATCGACCCGCGCACCGCGGTGTGCCTGGGCGGATCGATCTCGGTGATGGGGCTCGGGCTGCGCCACGCGCCGGGCTTGCGGATGTCGGACATGCCGATGCCGCCCGTGGTCGTGAAGCGACGGTAATCCGACATCACCTGGCGCAACTCCTCGTGACGGCCGACGGCGTACATCTTGTACTTCTCGATCCACACCACGGGTCCGGTGTCCCGCAGGGCCGTCTGGAAGGGGCGCGGGTTTTCGAGGTTCTCTTCGGAGTACGGGTCCATGTCGAGGACCGGCGCTTCGATCAGGGCGGGGTTCGCGGCATGTGACATCGCTTGTCTCCGAATGTTGACTGGCTTCGTCCAAGCTGGGCCGGACATGCGGGGAGCACCGGCTTGTTCTTCATCCGCGCCGACGGACGGTACGGGTGCGCGGCG
>CATMOC010000412.1 GCA_950071955.1 uncultured Mesorhizobium sp.
CCAACGGACAGCTCGCCAACCTGATCATCGTCGTCACCAAGACCGATCCGGCGAAGGGTGCTAAGGGAACGTCGCTGATCGTGATCGAGACCGACGAGGTGGAGGGCTTCGAGCGCGGTCGCAACCTCGACAAGGTCGGGCTGAAGTCGAACGACACGTCGGAACTGTTTTTCAACGACGTGCGCGTTCCGACCTCCAACCTGCTCGGCACCGAGGAAGGGCAGGGGTTCGTGCAACTCATGCAGCAGCTTCCGCAGGAGCGGCTTCAGATCGGCGGCACGGCGATCGCCGCGATCGAGAAGGCGCTGGCGCTGACGATCGACTACGTCAAGGAGCGCAAGGCTTTCGGCAAGGCCGTGATGGAATTCCAGAACACGCAGTTCAAGCTCGCCGAACTGAAGACCGAGGCTACGGTCGGCCGCGTCTTCTACAACGACTGCGTGGCGCGCCACATCGACGGCGGCCTCGATCCGGTGACCGCATCGATGGCCAAGTACTGGCTTAGCGACCTGCAGGGCAAGATCATGGACGAGTGCCTGCAACTTCATGGCGGCTACGGCTACATGAACGAGTATCCGATCGCCCGCATGTGGCGCGATGCGCGCGTGCAGCGCATCTACGGCGGCACGAACGAGATCATGAAGCTGCTCATTGCCCGGAGCCTGTGAGGAGACAAGGATGTCCACGCATACCGCCGACATACGCTGGCAACAGGACGAGGAGGATCATTTCACCCTCGGGCGCTACACGCGCGTGCACGAGATCGCCTTCGACGGCGGAACGACGATCCAGGCAACGGGCGCGCCGCAGAACGTGCCGGCGCAGTTCTCCTCGGAAACAGCGGTCGATCCCGAGGAATTGTTCGTCGCCTCCTTGGCATCCTGCCACATGCTGTGGTTTCTGGATTTCGCCCGGCGGGCGGGCCACGACATCCGCTCCTACCGCGACCAGGCGGTGGGCGAGCTGGGAAAAAACGCGCAGGGGCGCATCGCGATGCTGAAGGTGACGCTGCGCCCGCAGGTCGAGTGCGACGCCGACCCGACCGCGCTCGCGGACCTGCACCACAAGGCGCACGACGCCTGTTTCATAGCGAATTCGGTGAGCGCGCAAGTGCTCGTCGAACCGCAAGTCTGAACGAAGGAGACGCCACAATGGCCGATGCATATGTCTACGACGCCGTGCGCACGCCGCGCGGCCGCGGCAAGAAGGACGGATCGCTGCACGAGGTTCCGGCCGTCCGGCTGGCGGCGAAGGCACTGGAAGCGGTGCGCGACCGCAACGGGCTCGACACCTCCACGGTGGACGACATCGTCTTCGGCTGCGTCGATCCGGTCGGCGAGGCCGGTTCGGTGATCCCGCGCGCGGCAGCCTTCGAGGCGCGCTACGCGACCGAGGCGCCCGGCATCCAGCTGTCGCGCTTCTGCGCGTCAGGCCTCGACGCCATCAATCTGGGCGCAGCCAAGATCGCGGGCGGCTCGGACGACATCGTGATCGCGGGCGGCGTGGAATCCATGTCGCGTGTCGGCATGGGCATGTCGGGCGGCGCCTGGTTCATGGATCCCTCGGTCGGCCTGCCATCCTATTTCGTGCCGCAGGGCGTTTCGGCCGACCTGATCGCCACCAAGTATGGTTTTTCGCGTGACGACGTCGACGCCTATGCGGTGGAAAGCCAGAAGCGGGCCGCCAAGGCCTGGGAGAAGGGCTGGTTCAAGAACTCCGTCATCGAGATCAAGGACCAGAACGGCCTCAAGATCCTCGACCATGACGAGCACATGCGCCCCTCGACAGACATGCAGTCGCTGGCCTCGCTCAACCCGTCCTTCGTGATGCCCGGCGAGATGGGCGGCTTCGATGCCGTCGCCGTCCAGCGCTATCCGGAGGTCGAGGCGGTCAAGCACGTCCACCACGCCGGCAATTCCTCCGGCATCGTCGATGGCGCTGCCGCGGTGCTGCTCGGCTCCAAGAAGGGCGGCAAGGCAATGGGGCTGAAGCCGCGCGCGCGCATCCGCGCCTTCACCAATATCGGCTCCGAGCCGGCGATCATGCTGACCGGACCGGTCGACGTTACCGAGAAGCTCCTGAAGCGGGCGAAGATGAAGCTCTCCGACATCGACCTCTTCGAGCTCAACGAGGCCTTCGCCTCGGTCGTGCTGCGCTACATGCAGGCCTTCGACATCGACCACAAGAAGATGAACGTCAACGGCGGCGCGATCGCCATGGGCCATCCGCTGGGTGCGACCGGCGCGATGATCTTCGGCACGGTGCTCGACGAACTGGAGCGCCGCGACCTGAACACCGCGCTGGTGACGCTGTGCATCGGCGCCGGCATGGGCACGGCGACCATCATCGAGCGGGTCTGACGCTCCTTCCCTTCTCCCCGCTCGCGGGGAGAAGGTAGCCTCTTCGGGTTTTGCCGTCGGCAAGACCAAGGACAGGCTCCATGCCGGATGAGGGGCAGAGCCAGCGGTCTCGACCAGCGCCGCTCCTCATTTGCCTTCGGGCATCCTCTCCCGTGAACGGGAGAGGCACGCAGTTTCACCGTCGCGCCCGTCCGCTGACGCAACCGATTTCAAGGAGGACTTCTCCAATGGCCAAGTACACCAACTTCAAAGTCGAAACCGACGCCGACGGCATCGCGCTCGTCACCTGGGACATGCCGGGCAAGTCGATGAACGTCTTCACCGAGCAGGTGATGGACGAGCTGGAGAAGATCGTCGACCAGGTCGTCGCCGACGACAACATCAAGGGTGCCGTCGTCACCTCCGGCAAGGAAAGTTTTTCCGGCGGCGCGGACCTCACCATGCTGCAGCGCATGCTGAAGCTCTTCAAGGACGAGAAGGCCAAGGATGCCGACGCGGCGATAAAGATGCTGTTCGAGGGTGCCGGCCGAATGAGCTGGCTGTTCCGCAAGCTCGAGACCTCAGGCAAGCCCTGGGTATCGGCGATCAACGGCACCTGCATGGGCGGCGCCTTCGAGCTTTTGCTCGCCTGCCACGCCCGCGTCGCGGCGGATTCGGACAAGGTCAAGATGGGCCTGCCGGAAGTGAAGGTCGGCCTGTTCCCGGGCGCAGGCGGAACCCAGCGGGTGCCGCGGCTGACGGACGGGCAGAGCGCGCTCCAGATGCTGACCTCCGGGCAGTCACTATCGCCGAAGAAGGCCAAGCAGATGGGCCTGATCACCGAGATCGCCGCGCCTGAGGCGCTGGTCGAAACGGCAAAGGGGCTGATCAAGGGCGGGCTCAAGGCCGTCGCTCCCTGGGACGTGAAGGGCTTCAAGCTGCCGGGCGGCCCGATCTACTCGGCTGCGGGCGCCAATCTTTGGCCGCCGGCCATCGCCATACTGCGCCGCGAGACCTATGGGAACTATCCTGCCGCCAGCGCGATTCTGAAATGCGTCTATGAGGGCCTGCTGGTGCCCTTCGACACGGCGTTGAGGATCGAGCAGCGCTATTTCACCGAGATCATGCAGACCACGGAAGCGGCGATGATGATCCGCTCGCTGTTCATCTCGCTGCAGGAACTCAACAAGGGTGCGCGCCGTCCTGCCGGCGTTCCCGAGACCAAGTTCAAGAAGATCGGCGTTCTCGGCGCAGGCTTCATGGGCGCGGGCATCGCTTACGTCACCGCCAAGGCCGGCATCCCGGTCGTGCTGCTCGACCGCGACATGCCGTCGGCCGAGAAGGGCAAGGCGCATTCGGAAGGTCTGCTGGACGCAGCGATGAAGAAGGGCCGGGCCACGGCCGAGGAGAAGGAAAAGCTCCTGTCGCTGATCACGCCGACGGTCGACTACTCCGATCTCGACGGCTGCGACCTCGTGATCGAAGCCGTCTTCGAGGATTCGGAAGTCAAGAAGGGCGCCACCGAACAGACGGAAGCCGTCATCGCCGCGGACGCGATCTTCGCCTCCAACACCTCGACCATCCCGATCACCGGCCTGGCGAAAAACTCGAAACGGCCGAAGAACTTCATCGGCATCCACTTCTTCTCGCCGGTCGACCGCATGATGCTGGTCGAGATCATTCTGGGCAAGAAGACCGAGGACAAGGCGCTCGCGGTCGCCATCGACTATGTTCGTGCGATCAGGAAGACGCCGATCGTGGTCAACGACACGCGCGGCTTCTACGTCAACCGCTGCGTCTTGCGCTACATGGCGGAGGCGTTCCAGATGCTGATCGAGGGCGTGCCGCCGGCAATGACCGAGAACACGGTGAAGATGGCCGGCATGCCGGTCGGCCCGCTG
>CATMOC010000413.1 GCA_950071955.1 uncultured Mesorhizobium sp.
CCAACAGCACCAGGTGACGCTTGGGGAACAGGCCACGACGCAGCAGGTTCATCAACGGCTGCCGAGCCTCCCAGCGACGTCCCGACACCGTCAGGATGAACGCCAGGTGATCGTTGGCCAACGCGTGCTTCGGCTCCGATTCGATCCGCCCGGTCAGCTGCTCGGCCAGCCGCGACAGGATACCGAGCTTGAACTGCCGGTTCGCAAGGCTGAAGAGGTAGGCTGCCAGCGTCGCCACCGTCGCGGCCCAGACTAGCCGCACCTCGTAGCGCATGTCGGCGAATATGGTGTGGTAGGTGATCAGATAGATGAGGGCGGCGGCTACGAGGATGCCCACGAGAGACCATACGCCGCCGCCCAGCGTACGCGCCTCGACCGGCAAGGCAGGGACCCACTGCGGCTTGATGATGCTGACAGCGAAAATGTAGAGGCAGTAGACACAGATGATGATGAGGGCCGGTACGAACGCGCCGACATACATGTCGCCGACAGAGCGGCCGAGCTGATCGGCCATGACGATCAGGACGAGCGAGGGCGGCACGATCTGTGCGAGTGTTCCCGACGCCGCAATGGTACCCGTCGCGACGGAACGGTCATAGCCGTAGCGCATCATGATGGGCAGCGAGATGAGGCCCATGGCGATGACGGACGCGGCGACCACGCCCGTCGTCGCGGCAAGCAGCGCGCCGACCAATACGGCCGCGAAAGCCAGACCACCACGGATCGGCCCGAACAGCTGCCCGATCGTGTCGAGCAGGTCCTCCGCCATTCGCGACCGCTCCAGGATCAGCCCCATGAAGGTGAAGAACGGGATCGCCAGCAACGTGTCATTGTACATGATCCCGTAGATGCGCTCGGGATGCGACTGAAGGAGCGGCCAGAACAGGCGGATTTCGCTCGAGATGTGCGACACCTCGACGCCGATGACGAAGAAGATCAGCCCTCCGGCTGCCAGCGTGAAGGCCACCGGGTAGCCGATGAGCAGCATCGCCATGACGACGACGAACATGATCGGCGCGAGATTGTGGGCGACGAAATCAACCACGGCGGTCGGCCTCCATCTCCACGGCGGCCTCGGCCGCGGGAGGCAGGTCGTGCCGCGGCGAGGGATCCTCGATGATGCCGCGGATGACGGCGAAGCGCTTGATGATCTCCGAGAACGTCTGCACGAGCAAAAGGATGAAGCCGATCAGCACCATCGCCTTGGCCGGCCAGATGATCAGGCCGCCGGCATTCGTGGAACCCTCCCCGCTCGTGTAGGAGAGCCAGAACCACGGCCAGCACAGCCGCACCAGAAGGGCGGCGAAGGGCAGCAGGAAGAAGACGTGGCAGAAGAGATCGATCCAGTCGCGGGTGCGCTTGGAGAGCCGGTTCGACAGGATGTCGATGCGGATGTGCTCGTTCTGCTGCAAGGTGTAGGCGGCGGCCAGCATGAAGACGGCGCCATAGAGATACCATTGCATTTCAAGCCAGGCATTCGAGGACATGTCGAATGCCTTGCGCATGCTGGCATTGCCAGCACTGATCAGAACGGCAACCAGGATCAGCCAGGAGACATTCCTGCCGATGAACCCATTGATGCGATCAATGACCCGCGAGAGAGCCAGTAGCCCGGCCATGCGATTCCTCCCGATGCGTCCTGCGCCAGATTTTCCCCGTCGTCCGGCGTCATTTTTTCGATGGTTTCGCCGGACGATGTCGTTCATTCCGCGAGGAGCCCTCGCGCGAACCGGCTGATTATCAGCTTTGCAGGTGCAATCAAAGGAGATTGGAGCTCAAACCGAACGGCTTTTTCCGCATATAGTAGTTTTACCTAATGTCGCACCCTGGACGGCATGTCGGCATGAGACCGCCGAGCCTTTCCGCTCCACCCGCCCCGGTCGCGACGATCACGTTCCCGCGGGCGACCCGCTCGAATTCGTTTGACGCGAGCGCGGCGGGAAGAAAGACTCGTTTCCAGGTGGCAATCGCCCGAAGATGGCGAGCACTCGAGGACATGGCTCCATGACGCTTCACGACGTATCGCTCGCCGACAAGTACGATCTCGGCAAGGAGCGCATCTTCATCTCCGGCGCGCAGGCGATCGTGCGCATGCTCCTCATGCAGCGCGAGCGCGACCGGCGGAGCGGGCTGGACACCGCAGGCTTCGTCTCGGGGTATCGCGGATCGCCCCTCGGCGGGCTCGATCAGCAATTGTGGAAAGCCAGGCAGGAACTCGCGCAATCCAGCATCGTCTTCCAGCCGGGACTCAACGAGGAACTCGCCGCCACGGCCTGCTGGGGCTCGCAGCAGACTGAACTCCTGGGCGAAGGCAGGCACGACGGCGTCTTCGCCGTCTGGTACGGCAAGGGACCGGGCGTTGACCGTTCGGGCGACGTCTTCCGCCACGCCAATCTTGCGGGCACCTCGAAGAACGGCGGCGTGCTGGCGCTGATGGGCGACGACCACACGGCCGAGTCCTCGACCAACGCGCATGCGACCGAGTTCCATTTCGTCGATGCGATGATCCCGATCCTCAATCCGGCAGGCGTGCAGGAGATCGTCGATTACGGGCTCTACGGCTTCGCCATGTCGCGCTTCGCCGGCACGTGGGCTGCGATGAAGTGTGTAAAGGACAACATCGAATCGACCGCCTCGGTCGACGTGTCGCTCGACCGGCTGAACATCGTCGTGCCGGAGTTCGACATGCCGCCCGGCGGGCTCAACATCCGCCACGAGATCGATTTTCTCGGCCAGGAGGCGCGGCTGCACGAGTACAAGCGCGCCGCCGCCGCCGCCTTCATCCGCGCCAACGGGCTGAACCGCACCATCTATTCGGGCGGCGCCAGCCCGAAGATCGGTATCATCACCGTCGGCAAGAGCTATCTCGACGTCCGCCAGGCGCTCGAGGACATCGGCATCGACGAGGCGCGCGCCAACCAGATTGGCGTCAGGCTGTTCAAGGTCGGCTGTCCCTGGCCGCTCGACATCGAGCACATCAAGGATTTCGCCCGCGGCCTGGAAACGATCATCGTCGTTGAGGAGAAGCGCTCTCTGATCGAGGTTCAGGTGCGCGAGGACCTCTATGGCACCGCCATGCAGCCGACCGTCATCGGCAAGAAGGACGAGCGCGGCGACTGGCTGTTTCCGGCCAAGGGCGCGCTCGATCCCAACGACATCGCGATCTCGCTCGGCGAGCGCATCCTGAAGGTCATCGGCCATTCCGAGGAGGTCGCGGCCCGGGTCAACCAGCTGAAGCAGTTCCAGGCGATGCTGGCCGACACGCAGGACGTCGGGAACCGCACGCCGTACTTCTGCTCCGGCTGCCCGCACAATTCGTCGACCAAAGTGCCGGAAGGCTCGCTGGCCGGCGCGGGCATCGGCTGCCATTTCATGTCGCTGTGGATGGACCGCTCCACCGTCGGCTTCACGCAGATGGGCGGGGAGGGCGCTCAGTGGATCGGCCAGGCGCCGTTCTCGACGCGCGACCACATTTTTCAGAACATCGGCGACGGCACCTACAACCATTCGGGCTCGCTGGCGATCCGCTTCGCGGTCGCGTCCGGCGCCAACATCACCTACAAGATCCTCTACAACGACGCCGTCGCCATGACCGGCGGACAGCCGCACGAGGGTGGGCTCTCGGCGCCCATGGTGGCGGAGCAGGTGAGGGCGGAAGGCGTATCCCGCATCGCCATCGTCACCGACGAGCCGCAGAAATACGGCGGCGTCACCATCCCGTCGGGCGCGACGGTGCATCACCGCGACGACCTCGACGCCGTGCAGCGCGAACTCCGCGAGGTGAAGGGCGTCTCCGTGCTGCTCTACGACCAGACTTGCGCGGCGGAGAAACGCCGCCGGCGCAAGCGCGGCACCTTCCCCGATCCGGACAAGCGGGTAATCATCAACGAACTGGTTTGCGAGGGCTGCGGCGATTGTGGCGTGCAGTCGAACTGCGTGTCGATCCAGCCGCTGGAGACCGAGTTCGGCCGCAAGCGCCGGATCGACCAGTCGTCCTGCAACAAGGATTTCTCCTGCGTCAACGGCTTCTGCCCGTCCTTCGTGACGGTCCACGGGGCCAAGCTCCGCAAGGCCGGGGGCGTGGCCGGCAGCGCCGATCCGCTGGACGGGGTGCCCGAACCGCGCCGCACCGATCTCGAGCACGGCTGGTCGGGGATCATCGACGGCATCGGCGGAACCGGGGTCGTCACCATCGGGGCGGTGCTCGGCATGGCCGCGCATCTGGAAGGCAAGGGCTGCG
>CATMOC010000414.1 GCA_950071955.1 uncultured Mesorhizobium sp.
GGCTGGCCGCGCGCAACATGGCCAAGGGCGCAATCCTTTCCGAAGACAGCAAGCATCGCCTGCATGCCCGGCTCGACAAGGTCTTGCTGCACCCGTGGCTTGGTCCGCCCATCCTGTTTGCGTTGCTGTTTATCATATTCCAGGCTGTGTTCGCCTGGGCGACCCCGTTTGCTGACGCGCTGGATGGCGGAATTACCGCGCTGATCGGCGTGGTGGAAGGCGCCATGCCCGAAGGCGTGGTGCGCGACTTCATTACTGAAGGCGTGCTGACCGGCGTTGGCTCGGTGGTGGTGTTCCTGCCGCAGATCGTCATCCTTTTCGCATTCATCCTGGCGATGGAACAATCGGGCTACATGGCGCGCGCCGCTTTCATCATGGACCGGCTGATGGCCTATGTCGGCCTCTCGGGACGCAGTTTCATTCCGCTGCTGTCCAGTTTCGCCTGCGCCATTCCCGGTATCATGGCAACGCGCGCGATTGCCGATCCGAAAGACCGCCTGACAACGATCCTCGTTGCGCCGCTGATGACCTGTTCGGCGCGTCTGCCGGTCTATGCCGTGATCATAGCGGCGTTCATTCCGGCAACCTCGGTCGGGCCGGGAATTGGTTTGCAGGGGCTGGTGCTGTTCAGCCTCTACGTGGCGGGTATCATCGGCGCGATGGTAGCGGCCCTTCTGCTGCGCAGCACGGTGACGAGAGGTGGGGCAAGCGGCTTCATCATGGAAATGCCGCGCTACCAGATGCCGCGGATCAGGGATCTGGCCATCGGCCTGTGGCATCGCGCCTATGTCTTCCTGCGCCGCGCGGGCACGATCATCTTCGTGGTCACCATCGCGCTGTGGCTGATGCTCAACCGCACGCGCGTCGGCATGATGATCCGCGCCGGCGTCGACGACCGCGCCATGCTGTCGGCGTCGGGAACCAACGTGCACATGGTCTTCGCCATCGTCTTCGGCCTCGGCGCGGGGCTCGCGGGCTTCGCCGGCGTGGTCGGCGGATCGGCGCTCTCCATCGCCCCGGGCGAGGACGTGCGCTACCTGCTCGCGTCACTGGTCGTGGTCATCGTCGGCGGCATGGGCTCCATCCCCGGCGCGGCCATCGGGGCGCTGCTCATCGGTCTCGCCGAGCAGATCGGCCTCGTCTACTTCCCCACCTACGGCGTCGTCCTCACCTTCGTCATCATGGTCGTGACGCTGGCGATCCGGCCGCAGGGCATCATGGGGAGGGCGTGATGGCGCTCCTCGCCGACACCGGCCGCGCGCAGGCGCCGAACTGGCTGGAGCGGCTCGGCGCGGGCCACATCCTGCTCGCGATCGCGGTCCTGCTCTACCCCGCCGTGGCGAGCGACTTCTTCCTGACGCAGATCGGCGGCTATTCGCTCGTCTGGGGCATGCTCGCGCTGTCGCTGACGGTGCTCGCCGGCTATGGCGGCATGGTCAGCCTGGCGCAGATCACCGTTGCCGGCTTCGCGGGCTACGCCGTGGCCATCTTCGGGGACAACAGCTCCAACGTGCTGGGCTTCGGCTGGCCCTGGTGGATCGTGGTTCCCTGGGCCGTCCTGATCGCCGCCGTCGCCTCGGCGCTCATCGGCTGGATCGCCGTGCGCACGGAAGGCATCTACACGATCATGATCACGCTCGCGATCGCCACCGCGAGCTTCTACTTCGCACAGCAGAACTATGCGCTCTTCAACGGCTTTCCGGGCTTCGCGGGGGTGCGCGCGCCGCAGTTCTGGGGCGTCGACTGGCGCTCGGCCATGCCCTACTACTACCTGTGCCTGGGCACCGCCGTGCTGTGCTACGTGGCCGTCCTCTACGGCGCCCAATCGACCTTCGGCCTCACCCTGCAGGCAATCCGCGACAATCCGCGCCGCATGCGCGCCATCGGCTACGACGTGACAGCGCACAAGGTCTTCGCCTGGTTTCTCGCCGGCGTGATAGCCGGCCTGGCCGGCGTCCTGCTCGTCTGGTTCAACGGGCGCATCTCGCCGGGCACGATCGGCGTCGGTGCAGCGATCAACGTGCTGATCATCGCCGTGATCGGCGGCATGCGGCATCCGATCGGCCCGTTCATCGGCGCGGCGGTCGTCGTGCTCATGCAGACCTTCGCCATCGACATCGTCGGGGCGGAGCGGTTCAACACGCTGATCGGCCTCGTGTTTCTGGTGATCGTCTTCGTTTCGCCGGACGGAATCCTCGGGCTTTGGGAGAGAATGAAGCCGCATCTCGCACAGGAGAAGTTGCGTCCCGATCGCTGAAGACGGGGCGGGCAAGTGTCAACTCAAGGGAGGAAGAACAATGAAGATACATCGCAGGACACTACTGGCGCTGGCCGTCGCCACCGGCATCACGGCTCCAGGCTGGGCGCTCGCCCAGGACGACACGATCAGGATCGGCTTGCTCGCCACGTTCGAGGGACCGTTCACCGTGCTCGGCGAGGACGGCGAGCGCGGCGCCCGGACGGCCGTCGAGGAAATGGGCGGGATGGTCGCCGGCAAGAAGATCGAGATCGTCAAGGGCTCGTCAGATGCATCGCCCGACAGCGCCGTGCGCGCCGCGCGCAAGCTCGTCGAGCAGGACGGCGTGAAGGTACTGGTCGGTCCGCTCTCCGGCGACGAGGGCATTGCGGTCAAGGACTACGCCAAGAGCCAGCCGGACGTGACCTTCTTGAATGGCTCATCGGCGGCCCAGGACACCACGTTCCGCGATCCGGCGGACAACTTCTTCCGCTTCTCGACCGACGGCGCCCAGTGGATGGCCGGCCTCGGCACCTACGCCTTCAACGAGAAGGGCTACAAGACCGTCGCCGTCGTGGCGGAGGACTATTCCTTCCCCTACACGCAGGTGTTCGGCTTCATGGCCGAGTTCTGCAAGGCCGGCGGCAAGGTGCCGTCGAAGTCCTGGGTTCCGATCGGCAACAAGGACTACTCCTCCGTCATCGCGGCCATCCCCGACGAGGTCGACGCCGTCTACGTGGCGCTCGGCGGCGCGGATGCCGTCAACTTCCTGACCCAGTTCCAGCAGTCGGGCGGCACCGCGCCGCTGATCGGCGGCTCGATCACGGTCGACCAGACGGTGCTGACCTCCGAGGGCAAGCTGCGCGACGTGCTGATCGGCACGCCCTCGGCCGGCCCGGTGGCTGACACGAATGATACGCCGGCCTGGAATTCCTTCGTCGAGGCCTACAAGAAGCAGCCCGGTGCCTTTCCGTCGCCGTCGCTCTTCGCCCATGCCTACTACGTCAACATGAAAGCGGCACTGCTTGCCCTGGAGGAGGTCGGCGGCGACGTCTCCGACGGCGGGGCGAAGCTGCGCGACGCATTGTCGAAGGTCTCGTTCGATTCGCCCACCGGCAAGGTCTCGCTCGACGCCAACCGCAACGCCATAGCCGACATCTACCTGACGGAGGTGACCGAGACTGCCGACGGAACGCTGCTCAACAAGCTCATCAAGGTGGTTCCGCAGGTCAACCAGACGCTGGGCATTCCCGAGGACGAGTTCCGGGCGCTCGGTGCGGTCAGCCGCGAAAACCCGAGCTGCGAGTAGTCGGGGAAACAGCGCCACCATGGCCGAGACATCCCTCGCATCTCGTCTCCAGGGCACGGGCGCGCATGCGCTCGAGCTCGACGACGTCGCGCGGCATTTCGGAGCCCTGGTGGCGCTCACGGGCATCAACATGAGGATCGCGGCCGGCGAGCGGCGCGCGGTCCTCGGCTCCAACGGCGCCGGCAAGACGACGCTGTTCAACGCCGTTACGGGCGATTTCCTGCCGACGGCCGGCCGGATACGCTTCTTCGGCGAAGACATCACCGATCTTCCTCCGCACGAGCGCATACGGCGCGGATTGCGGCGGACCTACCAGATCTCGCAGCTCTTCAACGGGCTGAGCGTCCTGAACTCGGTCTATCTCGCCTGCAAGGGGGTCTCCCGGCGCCGCTTTTCGCTGCTCAGGCCGTCCATATCGGACGTCAACATGCAGCAGGCGGAATCCATCCTCCACGCGGTGCATCTGGACCGCGAGCGCGACGTGCTGGTGGCCACGCTGAGCCACGGCCAGCAGAGGCAGCTGGAGATCGCGCTGGCGCTTGCGGGCGCGCCGCGCCTCATCCTGTTCGACGAGCCGGCGGCCGGGCTGTCGCCGGCCGAGCGCCGCGACCTCGTCGCGATCCTCAACGGCCTGCCGCGGCACATCGGATACGTCATCATCGAGCACGACCTCGACGTGGCGCTGCGCG
>CATMOC010000415.1 GCA_950071955.1 uncultured Mesorhizobium sp.
AAGCCGATACGGGCAGCCGTCGCGGCCATGGCGGAGAAATGGAAGGGAAGGTCGCGCATACTCGTCTCGTTTCTCATCTAGGCTTGGATGCCGGCACTGGTCAGCGCCTCGGGATCCGGCATTGGAGCCCTTGTTCGAACACGCAGGGGATGAACAGTCCGATTTCCCACGATCGCGCCGGCCGGCTGGTTTTCGCGACCACCATCGAGAAGCTCAATCCGAAGATAACGACGATCAGGGTGACGATGGCCGATCTGCGGGCGAGCATGGGTGTTCTCCTGCTTCGCTCGCGTTTTCGCACGATCGCGCTGAACCGGTCCTGAGGGGCCCGTTCATCCGGCGTTCAGGCACAGGCGACGGCAGACGTACGGGGAAGGCGTCTTTTGAGGCTTTTGCCTCGCCGCGAGTCAAAACGGGCGGCACGAGGCCGCCCGGTCGGATCAGAAACTGGAGCGTCTGTTCAGAGCTTGGACCAAGTCTGGGTCTTGCAGAAGATTGCCGCGACACAGCCTTTCATCTTGAGCGCGCCTGCCGAGAGCGACGCCGAACCGCTATAGGTCTTGTCATCCGCAGGATCGGTGATCGAGCCCTTGTAGCTCTTTCCGTTGACACTCATCTTGCCGATCTGCTTGCCGGCATATTTCCCGGTCTTCAGCTTAATGCAGTAGCTGCCGCCGCAGCTCGCGATCGCGGCGGTCTCGCCGGACTCGGTCTTCCAGTTACCCTCGATCGGATCGGCGAATGCTGCGCCGGCGGACAGGAACAGGGTTGCCGCGGCGATGGCGAGAATGCTTTTCATGAATACCTCCCTCTGAGCCTAACGGCCGCCAGGCGCGCGGCCGATTCTTACGCAAACGTCAACGTAAACCATCCGCGGGGCGTGCGAAAGCGGTGTCGCTGGGGAAGGCCGACGCATTTTTTCGCCGCTTCGAGAGACGCTGCCGCCCGTGGGGAAAAGCCGGCGTCTCCGTTCCGACCGCGCGCCGTGGTTAGCGAAGCCTTTCGTTCGCATGGGCGGATTTTATCGGAATTTCGGCCGCTTCCGCGCAGACGCGCGATTCCCATCCTTAATGGAATCTCGCCTTTACTTCTTGTTTTAGTTTTGTTTTCCCGAAATTAAGCACGCCATTTAACGACGGATTCAAGGCCGGGTGGCATCCTCGAAGCATCGGAAAGACGGCGGACCAAGGGACAAGAACCGCTGCTTTCGAAGCACAACAGGGGACTGGACACATGGCACGTTTTGAAATGCTCGAAGCCGGTTTCGGCGACATCGGAAACACGGCTCAGGCCGACATCCTCTTCGAACTCGGCATGATGTATGCCACCGGCCGCGACTGCGAGGTCGACGTCGTCGCCGCGCACAAATGGTTCAACATCGCCGCGATCAAGGGCTCGGAGCGCGCAGCCGAACTGCGCGGCGAGATGGCGGCGACCATGTCGAAGATGGAACTCGCTCGCGCCCTGCGCGAAGCGCGCGAATGGATGACCATGCACTGAGCGTCAGCGCCCCGGACCGTCGATGGCGGGGGCGGACGGACACTGGATCAGGGATGCGGGGGGAAGGCAGCCGCCGCGGCACGGGGGCGCCGCGAACGCTGCCACCGCAGGAGCCGCGACCGGCCGGGACAAGGCCGGCGCGGTCTCTGGTGCTAGAGAACACACCCTATGCCGCATTGAGCGGCCGAATCCTCTTCGCGACGCTTGACCAGTCGCCGGCCCGCAGGCGCCGCACTTCATAGTCGTTCTGCAAGGTTCAGCCAGGACTCGGGCGACGCCCAGTGCCGCCTATCCCTCGGCAAACCGCACCAGCACCGTGCCTTCACTGACCTGCGCGCCCTCGGCCGCGATCTCCTCGATCATGCCGTCATGTGGGGCCGAGATGGTGTGTTCCATCTTCATGGCTTCCAGCACCAGCAGCGCCTGGCCTTTCGCCACGCTGTCTCCCGCCGCTGCCCGCACGATCTTTACCAGCCCCGGCATCGGCGCGCGAAGGGCGTCGCCCCCGGCGGCCGCTTCCTCGGCAGCCTCGAACGGGTCGGGAATGGCGAAGCTGTGGCCGACGGCACCCTCGAACACGGTGACGTGGCCCGGCCAGCGAGCGGTCCGCGCATCGGCGGCCTGGGTTTCAATTGCCGCCAGCATCGCGCCGTCTGCACCGGCGATCTCGTAGCGTCCGTCCCGTCGCGCCGTGACGTGCAGCGAGACCTCCTCCGTGCCGGTTCGCAGGTCCACGCGCCGCCGGACCGGGTGGAAATGCGCGTAGCCCGCAAGCGCGTCCCACGGGTCCTGCGAGGAATTCCCGCGCGCCGCGCCGGAGGCCGAAAGGGCGGCGAGGGCGGCAATCCGCGGGGAGGGCGGTGCGATCCGGGTGAGTTCCTCCTGCTTGCGGCCGATCAGGCCGGTGTCGACGTCGCCTGACGAAAAATCGGCATCGCTCGCGAGCGCGACCAGGAACGGGATGTTGGCGATCGTGCCGGCGATTTCCGTCTCCCCGAGCGCCTCCACCAGCGCCGACAGCGCCGCCGCCCTGTCAGGCGCCTTCACGACCAGCTTGGCGATCATCGGATCGTAGAAGGGGGAGATGGCGTCGCCCTGGCGCACGCCAGTCTCGACCCGCATCTCGGCGCCGCCGGGAGCGTGGGGCGGAAAGCGCAAATGGTGCAGCGTTCCGGTCGCCGGTAGAAAACCCTTCGCCGCGTCCTCGGCATAGATGCGCGCCTCGAAGGCGTGCCCGTCCAGCCGGATTTGCTCCTGCGCCAGCGGCAGCGGTTCGCCGGCCGCCACCCGCAGCTGCCATTCCACCAGGTCGACGCCGGTGACCATCTCTGTCACCGGGTGCTCGACCTGCAGCCTCGTGTTCATTTCCATGAACCAGAACCGGTCGGGTCGCAGCCCTTCCGAGGCATCGACGATGAATTCGACCGTTCCCGCCCCGGAATAGCCGATCGCAAGCGCCGCCTTCACCGCGGCGTCGGTCATGGCCGCGCGCATCTCGGCGGTCATGCCAGGGGCGGGCGCCTCCTCGATCACCTTCTGGTGGCGGCGCTGGGTCGAGCAGTCGCGCTCGAAGAGATGCACCGCGTTGCCGTGATTGTCGCCGAACACCTGCACCTCGATGTGGCGCGGTTTTTCGACGTACTTTTCGATCAAGACGGCGTCGTCGCCGAAGGCGGCCTTGGCCTCGCGCTTGGCGCCCGCCAGCGCGTCGGCGAAACCGTCCGGATCCTCGACGCGGCGCATGCCCCTGCCGCCGCCGCCTGCCCGCGCCTTGATCAGTACGGGATAGCCGATCTCCCTGGCCTTGCCGGCAAGCAGCACCAGCGCCTGCCCGTCGCCGTGCCAACCGGGCACCACCGGCACGCCGGCCTTTTCCATCAGGCGCTTGGCCGCGTCCTTCAGCCCCATGGCGCGGATGGAATCCGCCGATGGGCCGATGAAGACCAGCCCGGCGGCTGCGATCTTGTCGGCGAATTCGGGATTCTCCGACAGGAAGCCGTAGCCGGGGTGGATCGCCTGCGCCCCGGTCGAGAGCGCGGCCTCGATGATCCGGTCGCCGCGCAGATAGCTTTCGCCGACGGGGGAGGCGCCGATATGGACCGCTTCGTCGGCCATGGCGACATGCATGGAATGCGCATCCGCGTCGGAAAAGACGGCCACGGTCCTGACGCCCATGCGCCGCGCGGTGCCGATCACGCGGCAGGCGATCTCGCCTCGATTGGCGATCAGGATCTTCGAGAACATCGTTCCTCCCGGCAAGGCTTTGCCCCGAGGTTAAGCCATGGCGGGCAGGTGAAGTCCAGCCGGGCGGCGCGCGACCTCAGGACGGCGGGACGAAAGGCTGGGAAATCGCCCGGAACACGTCCAGCGCCTCCAGCCGGGCGGCATGAGCGTGGACATGCGGAAATCGGGCGGGATCGATCAGGCCCGGAAGGGAATCGCTCACGTGCCGCAGCGCACAGGCGACCGCGACATCGGCATGCCCGATGCGCTCGCCGAACCACCAGGGCGTCGTGCATCCCGCGCGCGCGTCCTCCAGGCTTCCAAGCGCGCCCAGCACCTGCCCGCGCCGGCGCTCGACCAGCATGGCCGACGGGCTCTGATGCAGGTACGTCTCGTAGAAAAGGCTGACGCCGTTGTCGGCCATCCCGGTCGCAAGCGCCGCGATCTTCATCGCGCGCCGCCGCTCCGGTCCCGACGCCGGGAACATCCGCCGTTCCGGTTCCACG
>CATMOC010000416.1 GCA_950071955.1 uncultured Mesorhizobium sp.
GTGCGCCGCGGCGACCGGGTTGCGCTGTTGCTTCCGCAAGGCTTCGAGACTGCGATCAGCCATGTCGCGATCTACAAGCTCGGCGCGATCGCCGTGCCGCTGGCGCTGCTCTTCGGCGTCGAGGCGCTGGAATACCGCCTGGTCACCGCAGGCGTCTCGGCCATCGTCACCAATGCGTCCGGTCGTGCCAAGCTTTCCGCGCTCGAGGCGCGGCTGCCGGGGCTCGAGGCGATCGTGCTCGTCGAGGGCGGCGACGGCGATGCGATCGGCTTCGAGAAGCTGATCGCCGACCACTCCCGCGCCTTCACCCCGGAAGTTACCGCTCCCGACGACCCGGCGATGATGATCTTCACCTCCGGCACCACCGGGCCGCCGAAGGGCGCCCTGCATGGCCACCGGGTGCTGCTCGGGCATCTGCCGGGCATGGAAATGGCGCACGAGTTCCTGCCGCAGTCCGGGGACCGGTTCTGGACGCCGGCCGACTGGGCATGGGCGGGAGGGCTTCTGAACGCCCTCCTGCCGGCGCTCTTTTTCGGCATCCCGGTGGTCTTCTCGCGCATGGAGAAGTTCGATCCCGACGCCGCCTGCGACCTCATGGCCAGAATGAAAGTCCGCAACGCCTTCATCCCGCCCACCGCGCTCAGGATGATGAAAGCCGTGCCGGGCATCGCCGCCCGCTTCCCGAAAGGCCTTCGCACGATCGCCTCCGCCGGCGAGGCGCTGGGGCGCGAGACCTGGGAATGGGCACGCGGCGAACTCGGCATCACGGTGAACGAATTGTACGGCCAGACCGAGTGCAATCTCGTGCTCGGGTCGTGCGCGGCGCTCGGCGTCACCCGTCCCGGTGCGACCGGCAAGCCGGTGCCTGGCCACGCCGTGGCGCTGATCGACGCGGATGGGCAGCCGGTCGCGACCGGAACGCCCGGCCAGATCGCCGTCAGGCGGCCCGACCCGGTGATGTTCCTCGGCTACTGGGAGAGCCCGGAGGCGACCGAAAGGAAGTTCATCGGCGACTGGATGGTGACCGGGGACCAGGGCGTCGCCGACGAGGACGGCTACGTCCATTTCTTCGGGCGCGACGACGACGTCATCACGTCTGCCGGATACCGCATCGGTCCGGGCGAGATCGAGGATTGCCTGACCGGTCACGCGGCCGTGGCGCTCGCCGCCGCCGTCGGCAAGCCCGATCCGGTGAGAACCGAGATCGTCAAGGCCTATGTCGTGCTCAGGGACGGGGTGGAGCCATCCGCCGCGCTGGCGGACGAGATCAAGTCCTGGGTGCGCGAACGGCTTTCGGCGCACGAATATCCGCGCGAGGTCGCGTTCGTCGATTCCATGCCGCTGACGACGACCGGCAAGGTCATCCGCCGTATCTTCCGCGACCGCGCGCGGCGCGAAACCGAGGCCTGAGCCGGTCAGCGCCGCGAAAGCAGGCCCTTGATGCGGTTGCGCACGAGGCGCGCGAAGTTGCGCGTCTCCTTGTGCAGGTGCAACTGCCCCGCCGCCTGCCGGGCGAGCTTGTCGGAGCCCGGCGTAAGTCCGATCACCAGCGTCCCCATCTGGCGCCGCTCGCTCCACAGCCGGCTCATCACCGGATGGTCCGGCACGGCGCA
This sequence comes from uncultured Mesorhizobium sp., assembly GCA_950071955.1. Taxonomy (GTDB): domain Bacteria; phylum Pseudomonadota; class Alphaproteobacteria; order Rhizobiales; family Rhizobiaceae; genus Aquibium; species Aquibium pacificus. Next base: position 1,614 of record CATMOC010000416.1, read on the forward strand.
GGAATCCGTCGCGACGATGTTGGGATCCTCGAGATGGCTCTTCGTCAACTCGATCGTCAGCAGCGCGCCGGGCGAGTAGGTCGAATAGGTCTCGTCATAAGCCGTCTTCCACGTGTAGGCCTGTCCCGCCTCGATGAAGACGATCAGGCTGGCGATCGTGCGGCCGTCGAGAACGAGCGAGTGGACGCGGCAGAGATCCTGCTGCGACAGGCGGTGGATCGCCTCGCGCGCGAAGGCGGCGCGGAAGCGGTCGATCACCATCGCCGTGCCCTCGCGTCCCTTCCAGCCCGAGGCTTCGAGCGACAGGAATTCCTCCGTCGCCAGGCGGATCTCCTCCGGCTGCCGGGCGACGTGGTATTCCAGGCGGCCGGTTTCGCCCAGCCGGCGCTTCAACCGGCGGAACTCGCGGTAGTGGTGCGGTCTCAGCGAGGCCTTCAGGTACTCCTCGCCGTCGAGCGTGCTCTCCAGGAACGGCCGCTCGATCTTCATCGTCTCGATGACCGGCAGGTCGCGGTTCATCGCCACCGTGCGGATCAGCCCCGCCACCGGCCCGGCCGTGCGGATTTCCGGCACCACCAGCACCTTCGGCAGGCCGAGATGCGGCCGCGCCAGCATGGACAAGAGGTCGTCGATCACGCCGACGGGGTCGTCGCGGTCGACCAGCGGCGTCCCCAGCGGCCCGAACGGGCTCGACCAGGTCCGCATGATGCGCACGCCGAGCGGGATCGGCGGCTTCTCGACCGAGAACGGCGCCAGGAAGCGCAGCCGGTTCTTCTGCGCGTCTCCGTCGCGGATGACGGCGAGCCGCACCTCCCGGTCTTCGAGGCGCGGCATGGCGGGCGCCATGAAGCGCGGGTTGAAGAAGACGTTCGGCTCGACGGTGCGCGCGCACAGGAAGTCGAGTTCCTCGACGAGATCGAAGCCGGCGGAAGCCGGATAGATCGCCAGGCGCCGGTGCGCCCCGCCGGCCGCGGTCAGTTCCGCCGCGGCCTGCTCGTCCGGCTGCGTGGTGATGCCGGCAAGGCTCGCGATCATCGCGCCCGAGGGGCTGCCGCTCGCTTCTTCCAGGATGGGTACCGCCGCCATGTCAGGACTTCCCGTTCTGGTGGACTGGGACGAATATCATCATGACGATGCCGAGCTTCTTCCAAACGACGAGGGCGAGCGCGCAGGCTTCCAGGACCATCGCAAGGCTCGTGGCGATCGCTGCGCCCCACAGGCCGTAGGCGGGTATGAGCGCGAAGTTGAGGGCGATGTTGAGCGCCAGCGTCACGGCGAAGACGAGCGCGCAGATGGTCTGGTTGCCGGTCATGGTCAAAAGGCTTTCCGCTGGTCCGACGGCGGCACGCGCCACCACGCCGATCACCAGCAGAACAGCGAAAAGGGAGAGGAAGTTCAACGTCACGCCGAAGAGCGGCAGCAGCATGATGCCGCCCGCAAAAGCGGTCCCGATGCCGATCGTCACCCAGAAAGCCACGATTGGGCGCAGGAACAGGATCAGGATGATCAGCACGAGCGCCATGCCCTGCAGGGCAGCCGAGCTGATCGTGTCCATCCGGCCGCGGTAAACCTCGGACTGATCGAACAGAAGGTCGAGCCTCAAACCGGCGGGCAGCGCATTCGGGCCGCGTCCGGAATGGGCCTTCTCCATATAGTCCTTGATGTTGTCGGAATAGGTGGCGATGTCCATCTTCTCTGGCTGGTTGAGCATGATGAACGCAGTCGGCTCACCATCGAAGGTGGCATCGAGTTCCCCGTCGACGAGGATTTCCTCTTCCTCTTCCTCGCGGATTTCCACCACTCGAGCGATCACGGCGTCGGGTTCGAGCAGCATCGTGGCGTCGCCTTCGAGTTCGACCTCGGCGATGGTGATCGAGTCGCCGATTTCGAGATGATGAATCCGCAGGGTCAGCTTCTCGGGCACTTCGACGGCCAGGCAGTTGATCCGGATCGCGTGCAGGGGCTGTTCGAGCAGTCCGCCGCTGTTGGTCCCCGGCGCGGTGCCTCGGAGTTCGATCGGCACGTCGATATCAATCCTCTGGTGGGCGTCGATCCTCAGCAGGTCGAAGTGATTCAGGACAATCCCAAAGGTGTCCCACTGGAGTTCGCGGAACATCGCTTTTTGCTTTGTCCCGTCCAATTCGATATCGAGTACGCGGACCCCGCGGTCGACGAGCAACCGCAGTTGGCCGGTATCGACTTTGACCGAGACGGTTTCGTCCTGGTTCCCGTAGACGACGCCGGGGGTCTGTCCGGCGTCGCGGAGACGCTGGCAGGCCAGGGACCCGGATTCTTCTTCGGTGCGACCGGTCAGTTCAATCTGCAGGGTGGCGGGCATGGTGGTAGGACCGGGTTCGGATTCTGGGTTGGGTTGGGGTCGAGCCAGCGGAGAATTCGCGATGGATCAATTCAATTTGATCTGTTCGATTGGGAAACTCACGCTCGCTCGTTACCATGCAAACGCGTCAAGATAGCTGCTGGAAGCAGAAACTTCAACGGTCACCGACGACGGTCGAGGCGCGAGCGAGAGGGATGCCGGGTCAACTCTGGACCGAACACGAGATCGAGCAACTGCGGGCTCTCCTGGCACGGGGGTTCTCGGCCAGCGAGATGCTG
>CATMOC010000417.1 GCA_950071955.1 uncultured Mesorhizobium sp.
CCTCAACGAGATAGACGAGCTTCTGGCGCGTCTCGATCGAGTAGATTACCGGCGGCGTGAATTCCGGTTCCGGGGAGACATAGGAGACACGCGCGGAAAGGCCGGGCGGGCAGCCGTCGCAGCGGACGCTGAGGAGGTCGCCGACCTTGATGGCGGAGAAGGCCTCCTCCGGCACGTAGAGCTTCAGCTTGACCGCCCCATCGGGCAGCAGCGAGACGACCGGCGCGGACGGTCCCGCGATGTCGCCCGCATTGCGGATGACGTCGTTGACCCGCCCCGCTGAGGGGGCCGCGATCACCCGTTGAGAGAGACGCCAGCGCGCGTTTTCCAGCGTCGCCTGCGCCTGCTCCACCTGGTTTTCTGCCGCCTTGATGGTCTCCGCACGGGCGGCGAGGCCGGCGACCGCGAGGTTCGCATTCGCCTGCCCGAGCTGCGCCTCCGCCATCTCGTCGGAGGTCGTCGCCTGATCGAGCTGCGCCTGGGTGGCGATGCCGCGCCGGAACAGGTCCTCGACCCGCGCCAGCGTGCGCTGGGCTTCCCTGAGCTGAGCCTCCGCCGAGCGCACGGCCGCCTCCAGTACCGCGATCTCCTCGGGGCGCTTGCCGAGCTTCAGGTCGGCGAGTTGCGCCCTTGCCTGGGAAAGCGCCGCTTCGGCCTGCGACACCGCGATCCGGGCGTCCGTATCTTCGAGCCTGACGACTTGCGCCCCGGCTTCCACTGTCTGGCCGCGGTGAACGGCGACCTGCGTCACCTGCGCCACTTCGATCGGGGCCAGCATCACGTAGTCGCCCTCGACGTACCCGACGGCGAGCGGCGCGGGCGCGGCACAGGCGCCCCAGAGATAGGCGGCAAAGGGAAGGCCGCAGAGCAGGCTCATTGCTTCTCCCTCCCGCGCGCGGCGAGCACGGCGTCGAGGTTGAACCGCGCGGTCGCGACGATCTTGCCGGCCTCCGCCGGGCCGATGCCGCTCCAGCCCATCCGCCGCATCACCGCCTCGCGGCCGATTCGGAAGTAGACGACCTGCCCGATCATGGTGAAGACGGTGAGCTTCGTGCGCTCGTCCTCGGCCGGCTCGCCGGTCGCCCGCTCCCAGAGCTGGCAGAACCGCCGGTGCGTCGGTTCGAAGACGCCGGAGTAGATGCGGTCGAGAGCGGCCGTCGGATGCGCGAGTTCACGCAGGATGAACTGCACGAAGGCGCCCGATTCGGGCCGGGCCACTATGAAGTCCACCATGCGCTCGATGCCCGCCGAAAGTATCCGCTGCGCCGTCTCGGGATCCGCTGCCTGGGCGGCGGCCGGCTGCGGGCCGAGCGCCTGGTCGGCGACGGACTGAACGGTCTCCACGATGAACTCGGCGCACGCGGCGCGAAGTCCTTCCTTGCCCCCGAAGTGATAGGCGATGGAGCCAATGTTGGCCCGTGCGGCCCCGGCGATCTCGCGCGTCGAGGTGCCGTCGTAGCCCTTTTCGCCGAAAAGCCGGAGGGCCGCCTGAATGAGGGCGGCGCGGGTCTGTTCGGCCGCCGGTATTGGCTGGTTGGATGCCATGGGCAATTCTTAATCAATCGATTGATCAAAGTCAATCGCGATCTCCGGGCACGGCATCGAGGGCGGACGTCTGGCGGGAAGCGCGCCCGCCAACCCTCACTACATGCGGCGGCTTCAAACGAGCGCGGGCGGAGTCCATACTGGCGGACCGGGAGCACACGATGAGCGAAAGCGGAAACACATTGCTTGACCGGCTGGGAAAGTACCTCGCGGCGCGGCTCAGGGAGGAATCGTCAGGCTACCAGCCCTACCCCCCGTCCGACCCGGAGACGCTTCGCCGTGCCCTCCAGCCCGGAGACATCCTGCTCGTCGAGGGCAACCAGCGGATCTCCAACGCGATCAAGTATCTCACGCAATCGACCTGGTCACATTCGGCCTTCTATGTCGGCGACGCCCTGCCCGAGCCGGAGGATGGCTCCGAACGGCCGCGGCTCATCGAGGTCAACCTGGGGGAAGGCTGCGTCGCGGTGCCGCTGTCCAAGTACCAGACCTACAACACCCGGATCTGCCGCGCGTCCGGCCTGCACCCGGAGGACCGCAAGCGGGTCGTGGCGTTCATGACCGGCAGGATCGGCCTGAAATACGATCTCAAGAACATCATCGACATGCTGCGCTGGTTCTTTCCCACGCCGCCCGTCCCGGTCCGCTGGCGGCGGCGGATGATCGCCTTCGGGTCGGGCGACCCGACGCGGGCGATCTGCTCCTCGCTCATTGCCGAGGCCTTCGGAGAAATCCGCTATCCGATCCTGCCCGAAGTGACGCGGGCACCCGGCCGCGCCTCCGCCCAGTCGGCCTATTCGCGGCGCGAGATCCTGCACATCAGGCATCATTCCCTCTATACGCCGCGCGATTTCGACCTTTCGCCCTACTTCGAGATCGTCAAGCCGACGCTCGAATACGGGTTCGACTACAAGCAGTTGGTCTGGAGCGAGAATGCCGCCGACGCGAATGCCGAAATGGTCTCGGACGCGACGGTTGGTGTTCCCGACGGCCCTGGATCCTGAAGCGCGGATGTCCTGCGCGGACGGCCACCGACGCGGCAGCTTGTGCTCGCATCGTTTTCGGCTAAAGGACGCCGATCGATCCTGCGGGCAATCCATGACCAACCACGAACCGAATGCCGATCCGCTCTTCCTGGGCATGGATACGGGCGGCACCTACACGGATGCCGTCCTGTGGTCCGAGGGCCGCGGGATCGTGGCGAAGGCCAAGGCGCTGACAACCCGGCACGATCTTTCGGTTGGCATCGCCGGTTCCGTGGACAACGTGCTCGCCGCGACCGGCATCGAGCCGTCCCGGATCAAGCTCGTCTCCATTTCCACCACGCTGGCGACGAATGCGCTCGTCGAGGGACAGGGCGGCCGCGTCGGGCTGGTCATGATCGGCTTCAAGCCCGAGGACCTCGCCCGCGACGGCCTCGCCCAGGCGCTCGGCAGCGATCCCGTCATCCACTGTGCCGGCGGCCATGACGTGCACGGCAATGCGACACATCTCGACCTGTCCGACCTGGAAGCCTCGCTTCCGAAACTTGCCCGGGAAGTCTCCGCCTTCGCCGTCGCGGCCTACTTCTCCACACGCAACCCGGCGCACGAGATAGCCGCCCGCGAGCTGATCCGCGCCCGTACGGGCCTCCCCGTCACCGCCAGCCACGAGCTTTCCTCGAAGCTGGGCGGACCGCGCCGGGCTCTGACGACATTGCTAAACGCGCGGCTGGTCTCGATGATCGACCGGCTGGTCGCGGCGACCGAGGGCTTTCTCGCCAGGCGCGGCATCGAAGCGCCGCTGATGGTGGTGCGGGGCGACGGAGCGCTGGTGATGGCCAGCTTTGCGCGCACGCGACCGATCGAGACGATCCTGTCGGGCCCCGCGGCAAGCCTCGTCGGCGCACGCCACATGACCGGCCTGGCAAACGCCGTCGTCTCCGACATCGGCGGCACGACGACGGACGTCGCGGTGCTCGACGGCGGAAGGCCCCGGCTCGACCCGGACGGCGCCACGGTCGGTGGCTATCGCACCATGGTCGAGGCCGTCGCGATGCGGACCTTCGGGCTCGGCGGCGATTCGGAGGTCTCGCTGGTGGAAGGCGGCCTCGATCCGGGCCTGAACCTCGGGCCGAGGCGGGTGGTGCCGCTGTCGCTTGCCGGAACCCAGTCGTCATCCGTGCGCGAGCATCTGGAGCGCCAGCTGCGTGCACCGAACGCAGGCCGGCTGGACGGCCGCTTCGCCATGCGGACGGGAGTGCCCGAGAGACTCGAAGCGGGGCTGGGCGTTCCCGAGGCGAAACTCTTCGCCACGATCGGGCCGACACCCGAGCCACTTGACCGGCTGCTCACCTCGAACTCGCAGAACGCCACGCTGACCCGCCTCGTCGCGCGCGGGCTGGTCCACGTCTGCGGCTTTACGCCCTCCGACGCCGCCCATGTGCTCGGGCGGCAATCCAACTGGAATCCGGAAACCGCCCGCATGGGCGCCGAACTCTTTTCCCGCAAGCGAGACGGGCGCGGGAAGGCGATCGCCACCGGACCCGAAGACATCTCGACCCGCGTCCTGGAAGCGCTGACGCGGCGTTCCGCCGAAGTGATCCTCGAGACAGCCTTCACCGAGGACGGGCTCGACGGGGCGGCGACCGTTGCGCACGCGCTGGTGCAGCGCGCGGTCGACGGCAGGACCGGGATC
>CATMOC010000418.1 GCA_950071955.1 uncultured Mesorhizobium sp.
GTCAATTGATTCTACGGTCGGTTCGGCCAGCTTTTCAAAGGTTTCGCACCAGCGTGCGTCGCTGCTGCCGTGGGCCAGTAGAATAATCTGGTGAGGTTGGGTCATAACGTCTCCGATCTGGTCGTTTGTCTTGATACGACCGTAAACTTGACGACAGTGGGTCGTTTAAAGTGATCCTGACAATCAATGTATCAGGGAGTTGTCAGATGTTCGATTGGAAAGAGCTTCTGGATTTCTGGTTCGGTGAATTAGATGAAAATGGTATTCCTGATCGCGATCATCGCAACCGTTGGTTTCGCAGCGACCGGGCTTTCGATCAGGAAATCCGGCGCAGGTTCCTGTCTCTGGTGCTGTTTGCCTCAGAGCAGGGTTTGGACCATTGGCGTAAAGCCGCCGGAGGCTCGCTTGCTGAGATTATTCTGCTCGATCAGTTCACCCGCGACGGCATGAATAAGATGCCCCCGCCGTGGGGCGGCTCGCTCGAAAACCGCCTGCGCTTCCCCTTGCTCGTCGCCCAGAGCGTGGCCGACGCGATCGGCCCGGGCCGCGTCGGCTACCGGATCTCCCCTCTGAGCGACCATCACGACGCGGTCGACTCCGACCCCGGCACCACCTTCTCCGCCTTGGCGACCGCACTGGGAGAGATGGGCCTGGCCTACCTGCACGCGGTGGAGACGTGGGACCGTTCCAGCATGGACACCCGCGTCGAGACCGTCATCCCGCGCATCGCCAAGGCCTACCTGATCGGCGAGGCGGCGCCCGGCTTTTCCGCCACGCTGGGCGAGGCGGTTCCCTACGAGATATCAGGAACGCTGGACGCGGCCGTGCGCCACGCCGCCGCCGACGCGGCGGCCGACGATCATCCCGAACCGGTGGTTCTGCTTTCCCCGGCTTGCGCAAGCTTCGACCAGTACAAGAATTTCGAGGTTCGCGGCGATGCCTTCAAGGCCGCCGTCGCCGCGATCGAAGGCATCCGACCGATCGGAGGGACACGCTGATGGTAAGCCGCGTCGACAGGGGACTGACCGCAAGCTGGTGGTGGACGGTGGACCGCTGGTTCCTGGCCGCCTTCCTCTCCCTGATGGTACTGGGCATCGTCTTGTCCTTCGCGGCCAGTCCCGCGGTTGCCGAGAGGATCGGACTGGAGAGCTATCACTTCGTCGAACGCCAGATCCTGTTCATGGTGCCGGCAATGATCGCCATGATCGGCGTTTCCTTCCTCTCGACGCGCAACATCCGGCGCCTTGCCCTGCTCATGCTGGTCGGATCGCTGTTGCTCATGGTCGCCGCCCTGTTCATCGGCGTAGAGGTGAAGGGCGCGCGGCGCTGGGTCTCGCTCGCCGGCATCTCGATCCAGCCTTCCGAGTTCATGAAGCCCGCCTTCGTGGTCATCTGCGCGTGGCTCTTTTCCGAACACCAGCGTCAGCCCGAGATACCGGGAAACCTGTTCGCCATGATCCTGCTCGGCCTAGTGCTGGCGCTGCTCGTCGCGCAGCCGGACCTCGGCCAGACGATGCTCGTTCTCGGCACCTGGGGGGCGATGTTCTTCATGGCCGGCATGCCCTGGCTGTGGATCCTCGTGCTCGGGGCGATCGGTGCCGCGGGCGCCGCCGCGGCCTATTCGGCCTTTCCCCACGTAGCGGGCCGCATCGACCGGTTCCTCACGGGCGAGGGCGACACGTTCCAGGTGGACACCGGACGCGAAGCGATCATCAGGGGCGGCTGGTGGGGGCAAGGGCCCGGCGAGGGCTCGGTCAAGCGGATCCTGCCCGACAGCCACACCGATTTCATCTTCTCGGTAGCGGCCGAGGAATTCGGCATCGTGCTCTGCTTCCTCATCGTGGCGCTGTTCGCGTTCATCGTGCTTAAGGGGCTCAGGATCGCCTACCGGGAGGAGGACAACTTCTCCCGCTACGCGATCTCCGGACTGGTCATCGTGATGGGCTTCCAGTCGATCATCAACATGGGGGTGAACCTGCAGCTCATGCCGGCCAAGGGCATGACGCTCCCCTTCATTTCCTACGGCGGTTCCTCGCTGGTTGCGATGGCGATCTCCATGGGCATGGTGCTGGCGCTCACCCGCCGCAGGCCCGAACGCCGCAAGACCTCCGTCTTCCCCTACGCGCCCCGCGCGCTGGCTGCCGAGTGACATGGACAAGGGCACGATCCTGCTCGCCGCCGGCGGTACCGGCGGCCATGTCTTTCCGGCCGAGGCGCTCGCGCACGAGCTGAAGGATCGCGGCTGGTCCGTGCATCTGGTGACGGACGGCCGCGCGGAACGCTTCGCCGGGAGCTTTCCGGCCGACGGCATCCACACCGTCCCGTCCGCCACGATCGGTTCGCGCAACCCCATTGCTCTCATCCGCGCCGGTCTGACGATCTGGTCGGGGGTCAAGGCGTCGACCAAGCTCATCAACCGGCTGAAGCCGAAGGCCGTGGTCGGTTTCGGCGGCTATCCGACACTACCGCCGCTCTTCGCCGCGACGCGGCGCGGCCTGCCGACGCTGGTCCACGAGCAGAACGCGGTGATGGGCCGCGCCAACAAGGCTCTGGCGGGGCGCGTCACGGCGATCGCGGGCGGGTTCCTGCCGGCCGGCAATGGCCCGAACGCGGACAAGATCGTCCTGACGGGGAACCCCGTGCGGCCGGCAGTGATCGAAGCGTCAGCGAAGCCTTACGAAACGCCTTCGCCGGCTGGTCCGTTTGATCTGCTGGTCTTCGGCGGAAGCCAGGGCGCGCAGTTCTTCTCGCAGGCCATTCCCCCGGCGGTCGCCACTCTTCCGGAAGGGGAGCGCCAACGGCTCCGGGTAACGCAACAGGCCAGAAAAGAGGACGAGGCGGAAGTACGCGAGGCTTATGCCGCCGCCGGAGTGCCGGCCGAAGTGGGGCCCTTCTTCACGGACATGGCAAACCGTATCGCCGACGCGCATCTCGTCATCTCGCGCGCCGGGGCATCGACCGTCTCGGAGATCGGCGTCATCGGCCGCCCGGCTCTGTTGGTTCCCTATCCGCACGCGCTCGACCACGACCAGGCGGCCAACGCCGCCGCGCTCGCTGCGGCCGGAGGCGCCGAGGTGCACCCGCAGGCATCGCTTTCGACGGACACGATCGCGCAATTGATCGGACGCTTCATGCGCGAGCCGCAAACGCTCGCCACCATGGCTGCGGCGGCAAGATCGACGGGGAAGCCGGATGCCACGCGGTTGCTCGCCGATCTCACGGAGGCTATTGCCTCCGGCCGAACGGCAAAGGAATTCAGGGAAGGAGCCCGGCCATGAAGATGCCGGAGACGATCGGGCTGGTCCATTTCATCGGGATCGGCGGCATCGGCATGAGCGGCATCGCCGAGGTGCTGCACAATCTCGGCTACGAGGTGCAGGGATCGGACCAATCCGAGAGCGCCAACGTGCAGCGCCTGCGCGAGAAAGGCATCCGGGTCTTCGTCGGTCATGCGGCCGAAAACCTGGGCTCGGCTGAAGTAGTCGTAGTCTCCACCGCGATCAGGAAATCCAATCCCGAGCTCATGGCGGCCCGTGAAAAACTGCTGCCGATCGTGCGGCGGGCCGAGATGCTGGCCGAACTCATGCGTTTCCGCCAGGCGGTGGCGATCGGCGGCACCCATGGAAAGACGACGACGACGTCCATGGTCGCCACCCTTCTCGATGCTGGCGGGCTCGACCCGACGGTCATCAACGGCGGCATCATCAATGCCTACGGCACCAATGCCCGGATGGGCGCGGGCGACTGGATGGTGGTGGAGGCCGACGAGAGCGACGGCACCTTTTTGAGGCTACCGGCCGAGATCGCGGTCGTGACCAACATCGATCCCGAGCATCTCGACCACTACGGCAGCTTCGACAAGGTGCGCGATGCCTTCCGCCAATTCGTAGAGAACGTGCCGTTCTACGGCTTTGGCGTGATGTGCATCGACCATCCCGAGGTACAGGCGCTGGTGAGCCGCATCGAGGACCGCCGCATCGTTACCTATGGCGGCAATCCTCAGGCTTCGGTGCGTTTCGAGAACCTTGCCACCGATGGCGCGGCGTCGACCTTCGACGTCGTGGTGCGAAACCGCAAGTCGGGCGAGGTGACTGAGATCCGGAAGCTGCGCCTGCCGATGCCGGGCCGGCACAACGTCTCGAACGCCACGGCGGCCATCGCGGTGGCGCACGAACTCGGCATCTCGGCCGACGACATCCGCAAGGGGCTCCTGTCCTTC
>CATMOC010000419.1 GCA_950071955.1 uncultured Mesorhizobium sp.
TCGCCCGCATCTACGAACGCCAGCTGGTGAGCCATCTCTATCCGGGCGACCTCGACACAGGTCAGCCGTTCCTGCATCTCGATGACCTGACGGACGCGTTGCTCGCCATCGTGGAGCGCCGGAAGGGCCTGCCGCCGGAAGCGTCGATCCTGCTCGGGGAGGCCGAAACGCCGACGTTCGGCGAACTGCAGCGCGAGATAGGCCGCCTCCTGCACGGCGAGAAATGGGAGACGCGGCAGATCCCGAAGGCCCTTGCGAAGACGGGCGCCTGGATCGAAGGCGAGATCCTCGACCAGGACCCCTTCATCAAGCCGTACATGGTCGACATTTCGGACGACCACTACGAGATCGACATTTCGCGCGCCAGGACCTTTCTGGCTTGGAATCCGAAGCATTCGCTTCGCGGCACGCTGCCGAAGATGGTCGCTGCCCTGAAGGCCGATCCGGTCGGCTGGTACAAGGCGAACAAGCTGAACTCCGCGCGCGTGGCGTCGGAAGACGTCGAGCGGGAGCAGGAGAAGACGAAGGAAAGCCCCAAGCAGCGCCACGCGATGATGCGCGAGCACATGGACCACATGCGCGGGATGCATTTCGACATGATCTGGGTGCACTTCCTCAACATGCTGCTCGGGCTTTGGCTGGCGACCAGCCCTTTCGTGTTCGGCACGTTCGGCGAGGACGTCTTCAGCGCCGCCGTAATGCGCGTGACGGAGGAGAGGGGCCTTTGGGAGCCGTCGCTGCGCAACAACCTCACGGCCTGGAGCGACGTGATCAGCGGGTTGCTCATCATGGGGTTCGCCGCACTGTCGCTGTCGCCCCGGTTCAGCTGGGCGCAGTGGGCGAATACCGCAGTCGGGGTCTGGCTTCTCTTCGCCCCCTTGATCTTCTGGACCCCGAGCGCTGCCGTCTATGCCAACGACACCTTCGTCGGGACGCTGGTGATCGCCTTCGCCGTTCTCGTGCCGATGATGCCGGGCATGAGCCACGAGGGCATGATGGATGATTCCGACATGCCGCCCGGCTGGACCTATTCGCCGTCCACCTATCTGCAGCGCCTTCCGATCATCGCGCTCGGCGCGATCGGGTTTGTCATCTCGCGTGTGCTCGCGGCATACCAGCTCGGACATATCGAGGGCGTTTGGGAGCCGTTCTTCGCAGGCGACGTCGTCCTGAACGGCACCGAATTCATCATCACCTCGGATGTCTCGAAAGCCTGGCCCATCGCCGACGGCGGCCTGGGCGCCACTACCTACATGTTCGAGGTGCTGATGGGAGTCATGGGCGGGCGCTCTCGCTGGCGCACCATGCCTTGGATGGTGCTTCTGTTCGGCTTCGTCGTCGTTCCGCTGGGCGTGGTGTCGATCTATTTCATCATCATCCAGCCGATCTTGATCGGCACCTACTGCACACTCTGCCTGCTGGCGGCGTTTGCCATGCTGGTCATGATCCCGTACTCGCTCGACGAGCTCGTCGCCATGGGCCAGTTCCTGTTGCAGAACACCCGCCGGGGTCGGCCGTTCTGGCGCTCCTTCTTCATGGGGGATGCGCTCCCCGGAGGCGGCAAGGACGAGAAGCGGCCCGGCTTCGACCTGCCGCCTGGCCAACTGGTCTCGGATGCGGTCCGCGGCGTCACCGCTCCTTGGACCTTGGTCGCCAGCGCGGTCCTCGGCGTCTGGCTGATGTTCAGCCGGCTCGTTTTCGGTTCCGAGCCGCCGATGGCCGACAGCGACCATCTGGTGGGTGCCCTGATCCTTACAGTGGCGGTTATCGCGATGGCGGAAGTCGCGCGACCGCTGCGCTTCATCAACATCGCCTTCGGCCTCTGGCTGATCGCCGCGCCTTGGCTGCTCCTCGAGGCAGATGGCGCCGCGATCGCCAATAGCGTGATCGTCGGCCTGGCCGTGATCGGTCTCAGCCTGCCGCGCGGAACGTGCAGCAAGGAGCACTACGGCGGATGGGATCGCTACGTTGTCTGAGGAGACGTTAAGCGCGCCAGTCATCGATCCTTCGGCCAGTCTGACAGCCCAAGATTGGCAAACCACTCGATTTGCCTTGGGCCGGAAGCCTGCTGGTGCGTTCCAATCATGTTTCGCTGGCTGTCGAGGAAGATGATGGATCAACTCGGGAAAGCGCTCTATGTCAGCGCCGGTCTTTTCTGGATGGCTTTCTGGGCACTGGCGTTCGGCTATGCATTTTCGTCGCTGATTCAGGTCCTCGTGCCCCGCGAGGTGATCGCGAAGTAACTTGGACGTCCCGGACTGCGCGAGACAGGCTTGGCCATGATCCTGGGTCCGGCGTCCTCGTCCTGTTCGTTCGCCGCGCTTTCGGCAGGGCGGGCCCTCTTTGCGAAGGGAGCGGCTCTGACGCCCATGATGGCGTTTCTCTTCGGTGCGACAAACCTCTCGCCCCAGATAGCCGCACTCGCCTGGATCTTCCTTGGCTGGCAATTTGCGCTGGCGCTCGTCCTCGGGTCGTTCGCCCACGTCGCCATATGGCCCTGTTCGTCCGCCTCACCTATCCGAAGAAGATGGTCGAACGCGCGCGGCGGGACGCCTCCGGAACGGGCAAGGAGGGTGATCCGTCGGAAGGACTGCCCTCCGCGTGGCGGGACAAGCTAGCCGACCCGGAGGCGTGGCGACGCATCGGCTCGACCTATGTGAGCGAGTGGGGCATGGTCTGGAAAGACCTTCTGTTCGGGTTTCTCGTCGCCGGCGGGGTGGCCACCCTGGTCCCCGACGCGGTGTTCCAGGCGATCTTTCCTCAGGAATTCATGCCGCTCCTGCTCGTCGTCATCCACGCGCTGCTCGGTCCGGTGCTCGCGCTGTTGACGATCATCGGCTCGATGGGCAACGGGCCATTGGCTGCGGTGCTTTGGGAGAACGGCGTCCTGTTCGCCGGCATCATCGCTTTCCTCTATTCGGATTTCGTCGTGATCCCGTCGCTACGCATCAATTCGGCCTATTACGGCTGGCGGTTCGCGGCCTACCTCGGCATGGTTATCACTGTCTCGGCTGTTGGGGCAGGCATTATCATGCATGCCCTGTTCTGGGTGCTGGGGCTGATTCCGGAGGCGGAAGCTGGTCGCGTCCAGGAACTCGCGCAGTTCAAGATCGATTACGTGTTCTTCCTCAACATCGCCGCGCTTGCGGTTTCGGGGATACTCGTATGGCTGTGGTGGCGGAGTGCGCCGGCAGCAGACAACAAATAGCTGCAAGCAGGCTGCGAAAAGCTTCGTAGGCCTGCTCGTGATGAGCCTCAGCGCGCCGCGCGGTACCCCTAGCGCGAGCATGACGTGATCCGCACGTCCTCTGGCGATCGGGTCCGAACGTCGCAGCGGCCGGAACTTGCTTGCGCCGAAGACGTTCCGGACCCATCATAGGGTGGTTGTGACCCGATCGGCCAAACATCTCCTCGCCTTGCTGCTCGCCATCTTCGCGATGGCGGCTATGAGCTTGTCGGCCGTTCAGGCCGGCACGATGGCGATGGAGATGTCCGCCATGGCCGACGACATGGATGCCGCAGGCGACTGCGTCACGCCGTGCCCCGGCGAGCAGAACGAAGCGGATGCGATGGGATGTCCGCCCGTCTGTGTAGCCCCTGCCGTCGCCCTGCTTCCTTCTGTCGTGAGCTTGGCCCTCGCGTCGACATCTCTCCATCACGTCTTCACTTTCTCTCCCCATCTCGGGCGGGAGTCCCTGCCAGACCCGTATCCACCCAGGACCCGCGGCAGCGTCTGATGCCTATCGGCCGCTGTCGCGGCCGGCCCTGAGCATCTGCGTTTGCTTGCGCGCCGTCGCGCGCGCAGAGGCCAATCCCTGATGGCAGCCTTGGAACTCTCCGTGGCTCGTCGTCAGCGGTGACCGCGGAAGGTCCGTGATGCATAGTGATTTAGCCCTTCCGATTCCCCGCCGGAGGTTTCTCCAGGCAGGCGCCGCTTTCGCCGCGGCAAGTTTTCTGCCGCCCGGGATTTCGTCCGCGGCGGGCGTCGACGAACGTCGGCTGACAGTAGCTTCGGGGCGCGCCGCGATGCTGGGCAAGGGCAATCCTGAGACGGATGTCTGGACCTATGACAGCGTCTTCCCCGGACCGCTGCTGCGTGTCCGCCAAGGACAGCCTGTCCGCATCGTGGTCGAGAACAGGCTCGACGAGGACACGACCGTCCATTGGCATGGCATCCGCCTTCCGAACGCGATGGACGGCGTACCCGGCCTGACGCA
>CATMOC010000420.1 GCA_950071955.1 uncultured Mesorhizobium sp.
CTCTTGGCGCGGCTGTACGCGAACGCGGATCGCTATGACGAAGCCATCGCGGAGTGCCACAAGGTCGTGACGACCGCTTCCGAGAACGGCCCCAAGGTCGAGGCGTACAGCATCTTGGGCAGCCTGTATCTCGCGCGTGGGCAACTGTCGGACGCGCTGCAGTCTCTTACGGCTGCGATCGCGCTCGAGGAAAACCACCGCGACATGAAGGCCGGCGAGTTCGGGCTCCTGTGCACCTACGGTGCCGGCTACTCGATCGGCGGCGCGTTGCTCAGGATGATGTGAGGACGGATTCGGAGATGCAGCTCCCGCTCATGCGCTTCGACGACGAGGTCGAGATCGTTCCCGCCCGGAAGCTTCTCGCAAAGGCGGTGGCGGTACTGGTGGCCCCGTCCGATCATTTCGTCACGCGTCCCGTGGAAGTGCTGGAACTCGGTTTCGACGGCGTGGCGGGAGATTTCCACGCCGGCGCCACGCGCCGCTCCGGCGGCCGCGAGCCCTGGTATCCGCGCGGCACTGAAATCCACAACGAGCGGCAGGTCTCCATCGTCGCGTCCGACGAACTGGCGACGATCGCCGCGGGCATGAACCTCCGCGAAATCCGTCCGGAGTGGGTCGGCGCCAATCTGGTGATCGACGGCGTTCCCCGGCTCTCGATGCTTCCCTCCGGCACGCTGCTGTTCTTCAGGGGCGGGGTGACGATGAAGGTCGACGGCCAGAACGCGCCGTGCCGTCTGGCCGGCCGCTCCGTCGCCGAAAATGCAGGGATGCCCGATCCGGAAGCCGGCGCGCTGGTCTTCCCGAAGGTCGCCAGACGCCTGCGCGGGCTCGTCGCCTGGGTGGAGAAGCCGGGCCGCATCGCCGCGGGCGAGGACGTGTCGGTGCGCATCCCCGAGCAGTGGATCTACCGGCCATAGGACTTCACCCCGAGAGAAGCTCGATGAACCTCTCCGCCACCGGGCGCATGGGCGAGTCCGCGTCGAGTTCGAGGAACTTCCGGTAGGCCGCGACGGCTTCCTCCTTTCGTCCGGTATCGCGCAGCCCGTCTCCCATCGACAGGTAGATCTCCGCATTCGCCGGGTCGAGCGCCTGCGCTTCGCCGAGCACCGCGAGCGCTTCCTCCTGCCGTTCCAGCCGCTGCAGGCAGCGCGCCTTCTGCAGCCGCGGCTCGACGCTCGCGGCGTCCAGTGCAATCGCCCGGTCGAACCGGACGAGGGCCTCGTCGCAGCGCTTCAGGATCGTCAGGATGCGGCCGTGCGCGATCTGCGCCTCGGCATCCGAGGGGGCATAGTCGGCTGCGTCGCGGTAGGTCTTCTCGGCCGCCGCATAGTCCTCGCGCACGAGTTGGCCCGCCGCCAGGAAGGCGAAGGCCGGCAGGTAGCCGGGGTCGATCT
Source organism: uncultured Mesorhizobium sp. (assembly GCA_950071955.1). Taxonomy (GTDB): domain Bacteria; phylum Pseudomonadota; class Alphaproteobacteria; order Rhizobiales; family Rhizobiaceae; genus Aquibium; species Aquibium pacificus. The sequence continues at coordinate 1,395 of CATMOC010000420.1, forward strand.
CGAGTGCCCGCGCAAGCATGGCCTCGGCCTCTGCGCCGCGCCCGGCATCCATCAGAATGCGCCCGGCGCGGGCAAAATAATGCGGGTTCAGCGGGTCGAGTGCGGCGGCGGCGGTGAAGTATCTGACCGCGCCGTCCACGTCGCCCGCGCCGACGGCCAGTTCGGCGTAGCCTTCCACCGCGCGCACGTCCTTCGGATCGAGCCGGGCCGCCGCGTCGAAGGCCGCCCTGGCGCCGTCCGCATCGCCGCTCTCCCGCAGGACGTTGCCGAGATTGGTACGGGCAATGACGAAGTCCGGGTCGAGTTCGAGCGCGGCGCGGTACTCGGCGATCGCGGCGGGCAGGTCTCCCTGCGCCGTCCTGATATTGCCGATCAGGTTGTGCGCCCACCTGGCGTCCTTGTGGTGGGACCGGATCAGCTTTCGCGCCAGGATCGTCGCGCGCAGGGGCTCCTTCTCCGAGCTCGCCGCGATGGCGACGAAGGGGTCGAGCACCGCCATCACGCCGGCGGCGGCCTCGCGAAAGTAGCCCCGTTCGATCTGCTCGCCCACCGGTGGCAGGTCGACGATCTCGACGTCGCCACGCACGATGCGCAGCCGCAGTTGCATGCCGTCCCGGCCGCATTCGGGCGTCGCGCAGACGAACTCGCCGGCGATCCGCGTCTCGTAGGCGTTGAAGAGCCTGCGCAGGTGGTAGATCAGCGATTCGAAGGAAAAGCCGGAATCGGGGAAGGAGAACTCGACGCGCCGCGAATCGGGCAGGACGGTGATGCTCTCCTTGGCCGTGCGGGCCTCCACCACGACATCGTGCAGGCCGTCCCAGAGCCGGCTCGCGGCCACTTCGGCGGTGAGGCCCTGCGCAGCCATCGCGTCCGGAACGGCGATCGGCTCGATGATGACCTGCTCGCGCCTGAACTGGCTGACGAGCACTGGAAGCAGGATCACCAGCATCAGCAGGAAGAGGGCGTTGAGGAAGACGGTCCTCAGGCTGGTCGACCGGGTCTCGAGGTTCGGCAGCGAAAAATACTCGCGGATGCGCGCCCGGACGTCCGGCCTCGCTGATTGTTCCCCGGTCTGGGGCTTACGCCTTTGGCGCGCCATGCCGTCCCTATCTCCGCCCGCGTTTCACGCCCTGCTGATGGAGACAGTTACGACATTTTTGCGGCCGCTCAAGCGACATGTCACTCGTCGTCCGCGCCCGGCTCCAGCAGACGCGTCGCGCGCCAGCGGGTCAGAACCGCGTTGATTTCGTCCACCACGAAGAATCGCGCTGCGTCACGGTCGTAGCCGTCCGCCAGAAGCTCGTCGTAGGCGGTGTGCTCGTGCCGGACATGGGCGACCGCGGCGAGCCATACCGCCGTCGAGGCCGGCAGCGCCTTCAGGTGCGGGGCTAGGGCATCGGCGCGGATTTTCTCGATGTCGGAATAGGGAGCGGCGGGAAGCAGCAGGGTCAGGGCTTTCCCGACGGCGCGCTGGCGACCGGTGCGGGCGATCACGAACCGCCCCGGTCCCCCGGCCGCGTCGCGTCCGGGAAGGCATCGATGGAGGCGAAGTAGGGCTTCAGGTCGACGACCGGCGTGCCGTCCAGCACGTCGATGGTGTCGATGTCGATGATCCCCGCCGTCAGGTCGACGCGCAGGACCGCGGCCACATGCATCCCGATCGGGTTCGGACGGGCAGGGGAGCGCATGGAAAACACGCCGCGCGGTGCGGGCGCATGCCGGGGCGCCTGGATGATCAGGTTGCGCGGCGAGCGGTCGAGCCATGTCAGGATCACCACATGGCTGTAGCCGCTCAAGCCGAGCTGGCCGCGCCGGTAGGCCTCGTCCAGTTCGATGCGTGCCTGCTTCCCCGTCTCGCGCGCGGCCGCCATGTTCTTCGGGCATTCGGTCCGGTCCGTCCACGGCGAGTGCACCCGGCCGATGAAGACCACCCCTGCATCCGTTGCGACGTCCCCCGGGTCCCGGGCCAGTTCCACTTCGCCTTCGCGCTTCATTGACCACTGCCTCCGATGGGGTCCGAACGGTTCGACGAGAAAGGTTGCATCTTCACCCAGATTGATATAAACATATCTTTATATCGTTTGGAGAACTGGATGCTCACACGTCCGCTTACCGATCTTGAGACCTTCGTTGATAGCTTGAAGGCCGTCGCGGAATCCAGCCGCATGCGGATACTCTTCCTCCTGTCGCGCGGCGACCTGACGGTCTCGGACCTGACGGAAATCCTCAATCAGTCACAGCCGCGGGTTTCGCGCCATCTGAAGGTGCTTCTCGACGAGCGGCTGATCGGCCGCTACCAGGAAGGCTCCTGGGCCTATTTCCATCTTGCCGAACAGACCTTCGAACGCGAACTCGTCTCGGGCCTGATCTCGCGGATCGATTCCTCGAACACGCCATGGGTCGAGGGATTGGTCACCATCAGGGCGGCGAGCGCGCCGGCATCCTTGGCGTCCAGCTCGGCGCGCATGGGTCCCGGCGGCGCCCGCCAGGCCTCGGCCTCGGCCAGGGCGCGGCGCAGGCTCTCGACCCCGCGGGCGAGGGCGCCGATCTCTACCACGTCAAGGTACGCGGCACCTCCGATACGGCTTGGCGTTCGTCAACGCCGACGGGCACTGGCGGTGACGAATGGACGACCCGCATCCCTTCGAGCATTGCCGACGCTACGCCGGCGATATGCACATCACGCGCACCGATGAACCCTGGGCGGGTCCCCGCCGACTGAATGAAATTTTCGGGAGCTTAAGGTCTTCGGGGAGGCGGAGCCGGGAGACGTGGTTGGGGACCGTTGGATCGGCCCCGCCTCGTTC
>CATMOC010000421.1 GCA_950071955.1 uncultured Mesorhizobium sp.
GGTCGTGATCATCAATGACGAGGTGGCCGGGAATGGCCAGCTCGCCGCCGATGTCGAACAGCACGACCCCTTCCGTGTCTTTCTCGACAAGCGAGCCGCAGCCGGACACCGCCAGTCGCGCCTCCGTCTCGCGGTCGATCACCTCGAGGACCAGCCCGGTGCTCTCCGTCACCCGGGCCAGAAACTCGGCACCATTCGCGGCCGACCGGCAGGCTTCCGTCGCGATCAGCCTGGCCTTGCGGATGTCGCGGCTGGCGAGCTTTTCGGCGCAGTTCTTCAGGGCCTCGACGGCGCGGTGCATGGCGAGTTCGCCGAGCCGTCCGCTACCGGACAGTCCCTCCCCCAGCCGCACGATGCGCGAGAAGGCATCGACGACGCGGAACTGCCCCGGCCTGGTCGGCACCGCCACCAAGAGCCGGCAATTGTTGGTCCCGAGATCCAGCGCCGCATAAGCCGGCGCGCCACCTCCCGGCCGCCGCCACGGCAGCGCGGACGGGTCCTGGGCGGCTGCTCGCGCGGAGGCGGCGGCAAGAGGAACTACCGCGGCGACCGGAGGAAGCGGACCGGCCAACGCGCTGCCGGACGGCTGCGGAGCCGCGCCACTTAGCGTCGGCGCACCGTCTCGCGCATACACCTTCCGTCCGCGGCGACGCTTTCGCCGCTTCTTGGTTCGCTGGTCCTGCGACGTGCCGTCCTGCTTCCCGGGGACCGCAGCGCCCGTGCCGTTCACCGGTGCGGCCTGCTTTTGCGCCGCATTGCGGTGTCGGCGGCGCTTCTTGGCCCTGACACCCTGGGAAGCCCCGGCGTCCGGCGGAGTACCGCCGTCTTCGAGGTTCTTCAAAAGTCCATCCTTCCGGCGCCGCGCTTCCTTGCGGATGCTGCAGGCGCGATACTCTTCGCGTTGCACGCAATGTAACAGCGGCGCGCCAAATCACAAAGGAATTTGGAGAACGCCGCATCAGCTCTTCGAACTCTCCAGTCGATTTCCGTGCCGACGTTTCCGATCCCTCTTGACTCCACCCGGCAACTAGTCAAACGTTTAATGAACAGGGAGGAGAACAAGCCGCCATGCTCGCGCAGGCACGGCCCGACAACGACGTCAGCACGGCGATACTGTACGCCGGCGAACGCGCATTCGCCGAGTATGGCTACAACGGCGCCTCCATGCGCGCCATCGCCCGCGATGCCGGCGTCAATCAGGCCATGATCGCCTACTATTACGGCTCCAAGGAAGGCCTGCTGCAAGCCATCATGCTTCGCCGCTCGACCTTCGTGAATTCCCAGCGTGAAAAGCGGCTCGGTGTGCTGTTCGCTGGCGGGCAGCCGACGGTCGAGCAACTGGTCGAGGCGTTTCTCGCACCGCTGATCGAACTCGGCACCGACGATCGGCTTGGCGGATATTCCTACGTGAAGCTGCTCGCGGTCCTCACCCACTCGGTGGACGACCTGGCCAAGCGCATCGTGGCCGAGAACTTCGACGGCATCGCGCGGCGTTTCGTCGATGCATTCAGAACGATCGAACCGGACATGAGCGAAAGCGACGCCATACGCGCCTACCTGCTCTCGCTGGGCGCCGGTATTGCATCCGTCGGCATCGAGGGGCGCGCCGGCCGCATGTCCGGGACCTACGACCACATTGCCACGCCGGAACTCGTCAGGTCCGTCGTCGCCTTCTCGAGCGCGGGGGTCCGTGCCCTGATGAAAGTCCACTAGACGCCAGATCGAACAAAGGGAGGTTTTTATGTTCGAGAACAGCAAGTTGAAGTCCTTGGTGGCTGCCGCGGCACTTGCCGCGTCCGCCGTCGCCGTCCAGGCGGAGACGATCGACGCCACGATCGTCGCCGGTCATCCGCCGGTGTTCCGCTGGGTCAAGCATGCCAGCCAGACCTTCATTCCCGCGGTGAACAAGGCACTGGAAGGCACTGACTACACGATAAAATGGGACGAGCAGTACGGCGGCTCGCTCGCCAAGGTGGGCGACGAACTGGAGGCTACCGAGGAAGGCCTCGCGCAGGTCGGTCTCGTCTCGTCCGTTTTCGATCCGGCGAAGCTATCGCTGCAGAACGTCAGCTACTACACGCCCTTCGTCTCGAGCGATCCGGCGCTCGTGGCCAACACGGTCGACAGCCTGCACTCTACCAACGCCAACATGAAGGCGACCTGGGAGGAGAACGGCCTCGAGTATCTCGGCGGACCGACGGCCATCGACGACTACCTGCTGATGACCACCTTCCCGATCAACTCCATCGATGACCTGAAGGGCAAGAAGATCGGCGCGCCCGGGCCGGCGGTGAACTGGCTGGCAGGAACCGGTGCGGTCGGCGTCTCCGGCAACCTCACCACCTACTATAACGAGATCAAGACCGGCGTTTACGACGGCGTCATCGTCTTCGCGACCGCCGCCCTGCCGGGCAAGCTCTACGAGGTTGCTCCCTACGTCACGAAGGTCGGCTTCGGGGCGCAGTATGCCGGCGCGATGGCGGCCAACAAGGACTGGTACGACGAGCAGCCGGAAGCCGTGCAGAAGGCTCTCAAGGCCGGTGGCGAAGCCTTTAAGGCGGCCTATCTGGCCGATCTCGGCGCAGCCGTCGAGGCCGGCCTGAAAGCCATGTCCGAACAGGGCGCGACGATCACCGAGGTGGACGACGAGTTCCGCCAGAAGTGGGCCGCCGGCATGGACAACGTCGCCCAGACCTGGGCCAAGCAGGTTGACGGCGAAGGCAAGGCCGGAACCGAGATCCTGAAGGCGTACATGGACGCCATCCGCGCGGCCGGCGGCAAGCCCGTCCGCGACTGGGACCAGGAATAGCCTCGAAAGTCTTATCCCATGTCTCTGGAAAGTTCGCCGGAGCCGCGTCGCGGCTCCGGTCCGATGAAGACAATCCGCCGGGTGGCCGACGCGATGTCGACGGCACTCAACGTGATCGGCACCCTGCTCATCCTCGGGTTGGTCATCCTCGTCAACGCCGACGTGATCGGTCGGGAGTTCTTCCTGTCGCCGATTTCGGGCGTACCGGAGATCGTCTCGATGTCCATCGTCGCCATCGTCTTCCTCCAGGTGTCGCAGGCATTTCGCATGGGTCGCTTTACGCGCACGGACGCCTTTCTCGACGCGGTTTCGCGCCGCTCGCCGCGCGTGCGCAGCGCAGTCGAACTCCTGTACGTGGTCGCCGCCCTCGCACTCATCTGGTTTCTCTTCTCGGCCAGCTACCCGCTTTTCGACAAGGCATGGCAGCGTGGCACCTATGTCGGGACGGTCGGCGACTTCACCGCGCCCGATTGGCCCGTCAAGCTCGTCATCCTCATCGGCAGCGTGGCGCTGATGGTCCAGATGGTCATTGCCGGCGTGATCGCCCTCCTCGGCGTCATCCATCCGGAAGACGTTCACGGAGACGGGCGATGAGCGCCTTCGAAATAGGGCTGGCGACGCTCGGCGCCATGATGGTGCTGGTCTATGCCGGTCTCTGGGTGCCTATCGCGCTCATGCTGTGCTCCTATGTCGGCGTCTGGATGATCAAGGGTTCGCCGCTGCTCGCCGGAAAGCTTCTGGCGCTGGCAGCATCCGAGACCATCTCCTCCTATTTCTTCGGCGTCGTGCCTCTCTTCGTCCTGATGGGGTTCCTGGTTTCGGTCACGGGGCTCGGCAGCGATGCCTACGACGTCGCGAACCAGCTCTTCCGACGCCTGAAGGGTGGTCTTGGCGTCTCGACCGTCGCCGCCAACGCCATCTTCGCCGCCATTACCGGAATTTCGATCGCCTCGGCGGCCGTCTTCACCCGCATCGCGGTCCCCGAGATGGTTCGCCACGGCTATACCAAGAAGTTTTCGGTCGGCGTCGTCGCCGGCTCCTCGGTGCTTGGAATGCTGATCCCCCCGAGCCTCTTGCTCATCCTCTATGGCCTGCTGACGGAACAATCGGTCGGCGACCTGTTCGTGGCCGGCGTCCTTCCGGGTATCCTGCTTGCGATCGTCTTCGCGACCGGTGTCGTCTGCATGGCCTATTTCTGGCCCTCCTTCATCGGCGAGAGCCTGTCCGAGGACACCGAGCACGATCTCGGCCCGCGCGAGATGATCGTCAAGGGCCTGCCGATCGCGGGGTTGATCGTGCTGGTCCTGGGCGGCATCTACACCGGCGCCTTCACGCCCATCGAGGCCGGGGCGGTCGGCTGTGGCGGCGCCATCATCATCGGCTTGTTCCGG
>CATMOC010000422.1 GCA_950071955.1 uncultured Mesorhizobium sp.
GCAAGGCCGCCGAAGCGCAGGCCGTGCCGCCGGTTGCGATGAGGTCGTCGACCAGCGCGATCCGCATCCGGTCGGTCACCGCCCCCGGATCGATTTCGAGCCGGTCGGCCCCGTATTCGAGCGCGTAGTCGATCCCGAGGGTTTCGATCGGCAGCTTCCCGGGCTTTCGGATCGGGAGAAAGCCGAGGCCGAGCCGCGCCGCGACCGCCGCGCCGAAGATGAAGCCACGCGCTTCCATGCCCGCGACCATCTGGGCGTTCGCCGCATCGACGCGATCGGCGAGATGCGCGATCGTCGCGGCGAGGCCGTCACCGTCGGCGATCAGCGTCGTGATGTCGCGAAACTGGACCCCGCGCGCCGGCCAGTCCGGCACGGTGCGCACCAGCGCCTTCAACTGATCGGGAGTGAGCGCGGGGCTCGTCATCAGCCGAGCCCCGTCGCGATCAGTCTTCCTTGACCGAGGCTTCGCCGACATCGCCGCCCTTTGCGCGGGCCCAGACCTGCTTCTTCGAGAAGTAGGCCAGGACCGTCGCGAAGACGAGGAAGAGCAGGAAGGCCCAGCCGGCCTGACGGCGTTTCACCAGGGCCGGTTCGGCGGTCCAGGCGGGGAACGCGGTCACGTCCTCTGCCATCTGCTCGATCGTCGGCTCCGGATTGCCCTCGCCGTAGGTCCCCTGGCCGGTGCCCGTCAGCGGCGGGGCCATCGAGATGTTGAGCGAGTGGAAGAACGGGTTGTAATACTGGCCTTCGGCGGTCTTCGCTTCAGGGAATTCCTCGACCAGTTCGGCCGGCTGCTCTCGATAGCCGGTCAGCAGGTCGTAGACGTAGTTCGTGCCGTCGTGACGTGCCTTGGTGATCAGCGAGAGATCCGGCGGGATCGCGTTGTTGTTCGCCGCACGCGCCGCGATGTCGTTGGCGTAGGGCTTCGGGAAATAGTCCGTCGGCGAGCCTTCGACCATCGTCGCTTCGCCGGTGTTCGGGTCGACGCCCGGAACCTGCCAGGAGGCGGCCTCGGCCTTCACCTGGCCTTCGTCGTAACCGATCTCGCCGAGGTTGCGGAACGCGACCAAGCGCAGCGAATGACAGGCCGAGCACACTTCCTTGTAGACCTGGTAGCCGCGCTGCAATTGCGCGGTGTCCCACTTGGCGAACAGGCCTTCATGGGCGAAGCCGCCCTCGGGGCCCTTCGGGTAGAGGTGGTATTTCTCTTCCGCCGTTTCGGGTGCGGGTTCGCTGATGGCCGCGCCGGTGTCGACGATAAAGGACCACAGCACCGCTACGGTGAAGAGAAGGCCGGTCAGGATGCCGAAGATGCGGATCATGATGCTAGTCTTTCCCTAAATCTCAGGCTTTGGCCGGCGAAGCTGTCGTCGGCTTGGGGCCGAGCTTGCTGTCCGGGTCGTGTCCCAGCACCGCTTCGGTGATCGAATACGGCATCGGCTCGGGCCGCTCGATCAGCGAAATGATCGGCAGGATCACGAGGAAGTGGAGGAAGTAGTACGCGGTGAAGATCTGGCTGAGCAGGATCGTCGTCGTCGAAAGGTGCGCGCCGCCGCAATAGCCGAGCACCACGATCGCCGGGATCAGCCCGAACCAGAAGAACTTGCGGAACAGCGGGCGGTAGTGGCCGCTGCGCACCGGCGACTTGTCGAGCCAGGGCAGGAAGAACCACACCAGGATCGAGGCAAACATGGCAAGCACGCCCATCAGCTTCGCAGGCACGAAGAAGAAGTCAGCGGTGAAGGCGCGCAGGATCGCGTAGAACGGCCAGAAATACCATTCCGGAACGATGTTCGCCGGAGTCGAGAGCGGGTTGGCCGGGATGTAGTTATCCGGGTGGCCCAGCGCGTTCGGCATGAAGAACACGAAGGCGAAATAGATGATCAGGAAGACGCCGAGACCGAAACCGTCCTTGGCCGTGTAATACGGGTGGAAGGGCAGCGTGTCGCTTTCCTTCTTCACTTCGACCCCGGTCGGGTTCGAGGAACCCGGGATATGCAGCGCCCAGATGTGGAGGATCACCACGCCGGCGATCACGAACGGCAGCAGGAAGTGCAGCGAGAAGAAGCGGTTCAGCGCGGCATTGTCGGGCGCGAACCCGCCGAGCAGCCAGTTCTGGATGCCTTCGCCGACCAGCGGGATCGCCCCGAACAGGCCGGTGATGACCTTGGCGCCCCAGTAGGACATCTGGCCCCACGGCAGCACGTAGCCCATGAAGGCGGTCGCCATCATCAGGAGGAAGATGACCACGCCCAAGAGCCAGATCATCTCGCGCGGCGCCTTGTACGAGCTGTAATAGAGGCCGCGGAAGATATGGATGTAGACCACCACGAAGAAGGCCGAGGCCCCGTTCGCGTGGGCATAGCGCATCAGCCAGCCCCAGTTGACGTTGCGCATGATGTGCTCGGTCGAATCGAACGCGACCAGCGTGTTCGGCGCATAATGCATCGCTAGCACGACGCCGGTGACGATCTGCAGCACGAGGCAGAACCCCGCGAGCACACCGAAATTCCAGAAATAGGACAGGTTGCGCGGCACCGGGTAACCCGCGCCGACGGCGTTGTAGACGAGGCGCGGCAGCGGCAGCTTCTCGTCGAGGAACTTGGTCAAGCCGTTCTTCGGCTCGTACTGCTGGGCCCAGGGAAAGCTCATTCTATCTACCTCAGCCGATGCGGATCAGGGTGTCGGACTGGAAGGCGTATTCGGGCACTTCCAGGTTGGTGGGAGCCGGACCCTTGCGGATGCGGCCGGCAGTGTCGAACTGCGAACCGTGACACGGGCAGAAATAGCCGCCGAATTCGCCGCGGTTCTCGCCATCGCCCGCACCCAGCGGGACGCAGCCGAGATGGGTACACACGCCCATGGTCACGAGGATGTTGGTGTGACCTTCGACGGTTCGCTCGGCGAGCGTCTCGGGATCGCGCAGCGCGTTGAGCGAGACGCTTTCCGCCGCGGCGATTTCCGCCTCGGTCAGCGAGCGGACGAAGACCGGCTGCTTGCGGAACACGGCCTTGATGGCCTGGCCGGGCTGGAGCGAAGAGATATCGACCTCGGTCGTGCTCTCGGCGAGCACGTCCTTCGATGCCGACATCTGGCTGACCAGCGGAATGACGACCGCGAGACCGCCGATCCCGGCAGCGGAAACCGCCGCGATGTTGATGAAATCGCGCCGACGCACGCCGTCACCCTCGGTGACGACCGCGGCTGCGCCCTCATTATCGGCAATCGCCTGATCTGCCATCTGCTTCGCCTTGCTCTCTTTTTTCCGCCCCGCGAATGCGGGGGTGCGATTCAGCCGCCACCCGGTGGGAGAAGCCCCGGCGACGCGAGAGTCACCGGTTCGTCCGATTGCGCGGGCTGGATCGCCAACGCATTGCGGGCTCGACTTTGGCGCGGCTGATAGACGCGAACGCCCCCGCCTTCAACCGCATTTTCGACACCTTCCGTCGCCCCGAGCGCCAGCGTGCCTTCTATGCGGTCGGCAGGCCGATAAGCGACACCTGCCGCCCTTCGCACACGATCCCGCGATGGGTATCGCGGCGATAGGAATGAAATCGTTCCTCTTCGGCATAGGTATCTCGGCGGGTCGCCTCGACGGTGGCGATCCCGGCCTGCACCAGCCGCGCCATGACATATCCTTCGAGATCGAAATGCGGCTTGCCCGCCTTTCCCTGGCGGAAGAAGCGCGCATTGCGGCGATCGGCGGTTAGAAAGGCGTTGCCGAAATCGTTGTCCACCTCGTAGCTCGGCTGCGCGATGCAGGGGCCGATGGCGGCCTTGATTTTCGAGCGGTTGGCACCCAGCCGCTCCATCGCGACGATCGCCGCATCGGTCACGCCGTGGAGCGCGCCCTTCCATCCGGCATGCGCCGCGCCGACCACGCCGTTCTCGCTATCGGCCAGCAGCACCGGCGCGCAATCGGCGGTAACGATCCCGAGCAGCAGTTCTGGTTCGCGGGTCGCCAGGGCATCGCCTTCGGGGCGATCGAGCGCGGGCAGTACTTGCGTATGATGGTCCAGGCGTCCGCAGGCAACCTTTTCTAGTTAACTAGCAACATTATGTACTACACGCTAGCAGCACATGCATTATGAAGGCACGGGCAAGAGCTACTTGTTGACCTCCGTATACCTTTGGTGCATCGTGAAGAACATCAAGGTGCTGGCCGGCGCGCCCACGGGCATTGCCGCCGCCAACATCGA
>CATMOC010000423.1 GCA_950071955.1 uncultured Mesorhizobium sp.
CTCGATCGACCGCGCCGCGCTCCACCATTACATGACCTTCCACGCGGTCGTGCCGCCGCCGCGTACGATCCTCAACGGCATCCGCAAGCTGCCACCGGCCACGATCCGCGTCATCGAGCCGGACGGCTCGACGCGCGAGCGTGTCTACTGGGATCCGCCGCACCAGCGCGATCCGGTCGACAATGGCGTGTCGCGCGAGGAGTGGACCGACCGCGTGCTCGATGCCCTTCGCGTCGCGGTGAAGCGGCGCATGGTGGCCGACGTGCCGGTGGGGGTGCTCCTGTCCGGCGGCGTTGATTCCTCCCTGATCGTCGGTTTGCTCGCCGAAGCGGGGCAGCACGGGCTGATGAGCTTTTCGGTCGGCTTCGAGGAAGCCAATGGCGAGAAGGGCGACGAGTTCGTCTATTCGGATCTGATCGCCGAGCGGTTCGGCACCGACCACCACAAGATCTTCGTGCCCTCCGACCACTTGATCGATGCGTTGCCCGGCACTTTCGCGGCCATGTCCGAGCCGATGGTCTCCTACGACAATGTCGGCTTCTACCTGCTCTCCAAGGAGGTCTCGAAGCACATCAAGGTCGTGCAGTCGGGCCAGGGGGCCGACGAGATTTTTGCCGGCTACCACTGGTATCCGCCGCTGATGAACTCCAATGACGTCGTCGGCGACTATTCCCGCGTCTTCTTCGATCGCGACCACGCGACGCTGAAGCGCCAGCTCGGCGCCGAGTGGATCAACGGCGGGGACTACAGCCGCGATCTCGTTGCCGAACGGTTGATGCGTCCGGGCGCCGACACGCCGGTCGACCGGGCACTGCGGCTCGACTCGACCGTCATGCTGGTCGACGATCCCGTGAAGCGCGTCGACAACATGACCATGGCCTGGGGGCTGGAGGCGCGCGTGCCCTTCCTCGATCACGAACTGGTCGAACTCGCCGCCCGCATCCCGCCCGAGGAGAAGATCCGCGACGGCGGCAAGGGGGTGCTGAAGGACGTGGCGCGCCGGATCGTCCCGTCCGAGGTGATCGACCGCAAGAAGGGCTATTTTCCCGTTCCCCAGCTCAAATACGTCGACGGGCCGTATCTCGACATGGTGCGCGACGCGCTGACCTCGCAGGCCGCGCGGGAGAGGGGCCTGTTTCGCGAGGAATGGCTGGAAGAGCTGTTCGCCGCTCCGTCCGAGCACATCACGCCGCTCCAGGGCTCGGAGCTCTGGCAGGCCGGGCTGCTGGAACTCTGGCTGCAGACTCACGGGGTCTAGTCATGGCGAAGAAACAGATGGCGGAAGCCCGGCGCCAAAACGGGAACGCCGAGCGTGCTCTGGGGCACCGGCTGAAGCGCCTGCGCAACGAATCGCAGAAGCCGCCGATCGGCCATCCCTCCGGCGAACCGGGCCCGACGCGAAGTTCGGTCGCGCTCGACTGCGGCTGGGGACGGCTGATCTTCTCGCAGACCTACGCCGACAACCCGAGCATCGTGGAGGCACTGGCGGACGAAGGCGACAAGCGCCGCGACATCGCCTTCTACGTGCGCGATCCGCACGTACTTCTGGCGCTCGCCCCGCAGGAGACGTTTCTCGACCCCTCGCACACCTATCGCCTCGACCTCTCGACCTACCGGCCGAGTCGACGCAAGCCGCAGAGCTTCTTCATCCGGCGGCTGACGTCCGAGGCCGACGCGGAGGCGGTCAATGCCATCTATTCGGCACGCAACATGGTGACGGTCAGCCCTGAATTCTTCTGGGCCAACCGCGACAACCGTTCGATCACCTATTTCGTGGCCGAGGACGAAGCCAGCGGCGACGTGATCGGCACCGTTACGGGCGTCGATCACCAGCGGCTCTTCGGCGACCCCGAGCACGGCTCCTCGCTCTGGTGCCTTGCGGTCGATCCGCAGTGCCGCCATCCCGGCGTCGGCGAAATGCTCGTGCGGCGTCTGGCCGAGCATTTCCAGGCGCGCGGGGCGGCCTTCATGGATCTTTCGGTCATGCACGACAACGACCAGGCGATCGCGCTCTACGACAAGCTTGGCTTCCGCCGCGTGCCGATCTTCGCGGTGAAACGCAAGAATCCGATCAACGAGCGTCTCTTCGCAGGGCCGATCGAGGGCTACGACCGGCTCAACCCCTATGCCCGCATCATCGTCGACGAGGCGCGGCGGCGCGGCGTGCAGGTGGAGGTCACGGATGCCGAGGGCGGATTCTTCCGGCTCGCCTATGGCGGCCGCTCCGTCCACTGCCGCGAGAGCCTGTCGGAGATGACTTCCGGCGTCGCCGTCTCGATCTGCGACGACAAGGCGGTCACGCGTCGCGTGGTCGAACATGCGGGGTTGAAGGTGCCGGCCCAGATTTCGGTGGAGTCCGCCGACGATCCGGCCGTCGAGAGTTTCCTGAAGGAGCATGGCACGGTCGTCGTCAAGCCTGCGCGGGGAGAGCAGGGTCGGGGGGTCTCGGTGGGGCTTGAGACGCTGGAGGATACGCGCAAGGCCATTGCCGCCGCGCGCGAGGTTTCGAACCGCGTCCTGCTGGAAGCCTGCTTCGACGGCGAGGACCTGCGCCTGGTGGTGATCGACTACCGCCTCGTCGCTGCCGCCGTGCGTCGGCCGCCCTCCGTGGTGGGCGATGGGGACAGCGACATCCGCAGTCTGATCGAGCGCCAGTCACGCCGGCGGTCCGCGGCGACGGGGGGCGAGAGCACGATCCCGGTGGACGAGGATGCGATCCGCTGCCTCGCCGGACAGGACTGCACGCTCGAAACCGTCCTGGAAGCCGGACGCGAAATCGTCGTGCGCAAGACCGCCAACCTTCACACAGGCGGGTCGATCCACGACGTCACCGGCATCGTGCATCCGCGGCTGGTGGACGCGGCATGCGCCGCCGCGCGCGCCATCAAGATCCCGGTCGTCGGCATCGACTTCATGGTCAAGACACCCACCGAGCCGGATTACGTCTTCATCGAGGCGAACGAGCGGCCGGGGCTCGCCAACCACGAGCCGCAGCCGACGGCCGAGCGTTTCGTGGATCTGCTCTTCCCGCACTCGAAGCCGATCCACGCGCACAGCTCGCCCTCCGGGCGGCAGGGGGCGCGGGCGTGACGAAACTGGAGATCGATACCGACTATCTCGCCGCGCAATTGAAGGCGCTGCTGGCGATCGACAGTCCGACGGGCTTCACCGACACCATCGTGCGCCACTGCACGCGCGAACTTGAGCGGCTCGGCATGAGCGTGGAATTGACCCGTCGCGGTGCCATCCGCGCGGTGCGTCAGGGCAGCCGGCGCTCGGGTGCGCGCGCCATCATCACTCATCTCGACACGCTCGGCGCGCAAGTGAAGATGGTCAAGGACAACGGCCGGCTCGAACTCGTGCCGATCGGCCACTGGTCTTCCCGCTTCGCCGAAGGCGCGCGAGCCAACATCTATTCCTACGACGCCACGCACCGCGGCTCCATCCTGCCGCTGAAAGCGTCGGGTCACACGTTCAACGAAGGCGTCGACGAGCAGCCGGTCGACTGGCGGCAGGTCGAACTGCGCATCGATGCCCGTACCGGTTCGAAGGAGGAGACGCTGGCGCTCGGCATCGACATCGGTGACATCGTCGCCATCGATCCCGAGACGGAATTCATGGACAACGGCTTCATCGTCTCGCGCCATCTCGACGACAAGGCCGGCGTCGCCGCGTCGCTGGCTGCGCTGGAGGCCATGGAGCGGGAAAAGGTCAGGACCCCCGTGGACATCCACTGGCTGTTCTCCATCGCTGAGGAAGTCGGCGTCGGCGCGACCGCGATCGTCTCGCCCGAAGTGGCGTCGATGGTGGCGATCGACAATGGCACCTCCGCGCCGGGCCAGAATTCGTCGGAGTTCGGGGTCACGATCGCCATGGCCGACCAGACCGGCCCGTTCGACTACCACCTGACGAAGAAACTGATCGATCTCTGCCGGGACAACGAAATCCCGATGCAGCGCGACATCTTCCGCTTTTACCGCTCCGATTCCGCCTCGGCGGTGGAGGCCGGCCACGACGTGCGCACGGCGCTGGTCGCCTTCGGCGTCGATGCCTCGCACGGCTACGAGCGCATCCACATCCACGCGCTGAAGTCGATCGCGGAACTCGTCACCGCCTATGTGACGAGCCCGGTCGAGATCAAGCGCGACCTGGAGGAGATCTCCACCATGAAGGGTTTCACCAAGCAGCCCTCCGCCTC
>CATMOC010000424.1 GCA_950071955.1 uncultured Mesorhizobium sp.
TCTTTCCCTACACGACGCTCTTCCGATCTTCGCTGATCCAGATCATGATGCTCTACTGGATGCAGCAGACCGGCCACCGGCCGATCGCGCTGATGGGCGGGGGCACGTCGATGATCGGCGATCCCTCTTTCAAGGACGAGGCGCGCAAGCTGCTTACGCCCGCCGACATCGAGGACAACCTGTCCGGCATCCGCAGGAACTTCGCCTCCTACCTTGCCTTCGGCGACGGTCCGAAGGACGCGCTGATGGTCAATAATGCCGACTGGCTTATGGGCATCAACTACGTCGAGTTCCTGCGCGACGTCGGCCGGCACTTCTCGGTCAACCGGATGCTGTCCTTCGATTCAGTCAAGCTCAGGCTCGACCGGGAGCAGTCGCTGTCGTTCCTCGAGTTCAACTACATGATCCTGCAGGCCTACGACTTCGTGGAGCTCAACAGGCGCTACGGGTGCCGGCTGCAGATGGGCGGCTCCGACCAGTGGGGCAACATCGTCAACGGCATCGACCTCGGCCACCGGCTCGGCACGCCGCAGCTCTATTGCCTGACCTCGCCGCTGCTCACCACCTCGTCGGGCGCCAAGATGGGCAAGTCCGCGTCGGGCGCCGTCTGGCTCTCGCCCGAGATGCTGAGCCCATACGAGTTCTGGCAGTACTGGCGCAACACCGAGGACGCCGACGTCGGACGCTTCCTGAAGCTCTACACGACAATGCCGATGGACGAGATCGCGCGGCTCGCGGCATTGGCGGGCAGCGAAATCAACGAGGCCAAGAAGATCCTCGCGACGGAGGTCACGGCCATGCTGCACGGCCGCGACGCGGCGGAACAGGCGGCCGAAACCGCGCGCAAGACGTTCGAGGAAGGCGCGCTCGCCGAGAGCCTGCCGACCGTCGAGGTCGCGAGCGGCGATCTCGATGCAGGCATCGGCATCCTCACACTCTTCGTGCGGGCAGGCCTGGCCGGCTCCAACGGCGAGGCGCGGCGCCATGTCCAGGGCGGTGCCGTGAGGCTGAACGACCAGCCGATCTCGGACGAGCGGAAGACGGTCGGAACCTCCGAACTGACGTCCGAAGGCGTGATCAAGCTGTCTCTCGGCAAGAAGAAGCATGTGCTGATCCGGCCCGTCTAGGACCGGATTCCTGCGCCGGCGGGTGCCCGCTCAGTCGAACTCGAAGATCGACCTGAAAATGCCCGGCGCTACCGCCGACAGCGGATTGACTTCCAGCCGCGGCTCCTTGGAATCGCCCGCCAGCCGGAAGGTAATGCCGATCAGCCCGCGGTCGCGGCCATTGCCGAGGATCTGGCCGAAGAGCGGTATCTCGCCGAAGATGCGGTTGATGCCGTAGGCCGGCATGAACGTGCCGGTCATGTTCATGTTGTCCTGCCTGTCATAGAAAGTGCCCTGGAACGTCGCGCCGATCGCCGGGCCTCTCAGCACGCCGCGGTCGATGGTGAGATATCCGTCGCCCTTCTCGATCAGGGCAAAGCCACGCTCGAAGGTCGCACGCCGGTCATCCAGGTCTCGTCGCACCGCCTGTGCCAGGCTGCGGCCGTCGCTTTCCGGCAACGGCGCGGAAATCAGCGAGCGGAGCCTCGGTTCGTTCACTATGGCGAAATTGCTTGCTTCGACCTGTCCCCTGAGCGGCCCCTTGGCGGTGGCCGCGAGCGCCACGCGGATCACGCCGCCCTGCATGTATTCGTAGATGTTCAGGAAGCGGACCAGCGCGCCCGCGTCGTCCGAATCGATGCGCACCGAGCGTCCGCCCGAATCCGTGTCGTTGACGATGCCGATCTTCCCTCCGCTCGCCGTGCGCGCCGATATCTGCAGGGTTCCGAGATCGGTTCCGGTCCCGCGAAGCTTCACATTGACATCGGACAGGACTTCCCTGCCGAATCCGGACGTTCGCGCGACGGCTGCATCGAGGGTGATTGGCACGGATTCGACGGCTTTTTCCGCCTTCTCGGTCTCCGCGAGATAAAGCTTGATAACGGAACGGGCGTCGAAGGCGGCGCCTTCCACCTTGATGGCGTAGCCGCCGCCCTGCTTCGTCAGCGACATCGTCGCATCGTCGCCGCGGTTCAGCGCCACCTTGCCGAAGCGCGCTTCCACGAGTTCCCCCCCGGCGAGACGGAGTTCGCCCTCCACCGCGAAGGTTTCTCCCCGCAGCTTGAAATCCGACAGCGCGATCCTGCCCTCGTCATTGGTCAGCGTGAAGGTCGCGGTGCCGGGGATGCCCTTGCCCTTGGTCCAGCCGACCCACGGAAAGGAGAGCTGCGCCTCCTTGAGGTCCGCTTCCATGCGCTGCGCTCCGCCTTCCTCCAGGCTCACCGCGACCTTGACCGGGCCCGAGAGCATCTGATTGAGGCCAGGCGCGATTTTCGCGCGGGCGGCGTCGTCCAGGATCAGCGAGACCGCCCGGTCGCGCGCAGGTCCCTCTTCGCCGAGCGGCTCGGTCAGCTTCAGCTCTGCGGGCATTCCGTTGAGCTT
This sequence comes from uncultured Mesorhizobium sp., assembly GCA_950071955.1. Classification (GTDB taxonomy): domain Bacteria; phylum Pseudomonadota; class Alphaproteobacteria; order Rhizobiales; family Rhizobiaceae; genus Aquibium; species Aquibium pacificus. Next base: position 2,487 of record CATMOC010000424.1, read on the forward strand.
CGCCGACGCCTCGATGACTGCCTTGGCCGGATCGACCTTGATCGACCCTTTCGCCTGGGTAACCTCCTGGCCCTCGAAAGGCTGCGCGATCGACAGGTTATCGTAGGTCAGGTCCACCTCCCAATCGAGGTGTTCGACAGGAAAATCCTTGCGCAGCGGAATGTCGGCCCGCACGTTGCCCGCCGCCTGACCCGAAAAATCCTCCGGCTTCAGGTGCAGATGCCGCATGGCATCGATCGGCTTGTACGAGGCGAACTCGACGACGGCGGGCGCCTCTCCCTTCACGTCGATGTCCATATAGCCGATGGTCGGCTTCGACTCGACGTTGCGGATGAGGAAGCTGCCGTTCTCGGCCGACAGGGTCCGTCCCGTCGGCATGAAGACGGTACCCGACGAAAGGGCGACGTCGACGTCCGAACCGCGAAAATCGACGATGCCATATGCATCCCGGACGGCGGGCAGGTCGCCGGTAATGTCGAACCTCGTGTCGTCGATCTCGAAATGCCCGTTCACTTCCTCGCCGTTCAGCGCCACGCCGTTGCCGAGCCGGCCGGCCGGAACGCGGAAGCGCAGCCGCGAATCGCGCACCGTTCCGCCGAAGACGTTCGCCAGAACCCAAGACCGCGCACCGGTCGCGGCCTCCGACGGCCACAGTTGCTTGGCGTGCGCGACCGGCATGCGCGGCACGTCGAGCGCCAGCGCGATGGCGGGCGCGCCGTTTCCGAACCCAACGGTCGCCTGCCCGACGAGTTCGCCCTGGCCGGGGCGCACGCCGATCTCGGTAGCGGCGACCACGCGGTTCTTCGGGTCGTAGGTGCCGGCGACCCTGGCGACGAAGGGAAGCGCCGGCTCCGGAACGTCCTGGGCGGCCACGCGCGATCCGTTCGAGACGAACTCCCATCTGTAGCCAAGCGTGCCACCGGTTTCGCCCGCGGGCGCGGGGCCGATGGCGCCGTTGAAGAGCAAGGTGGACCGGCGCGTCGCCAGCCGGACGCGCTCGAACTCGACCTTGCCGGTCCCACTTGCCAGCAGTCCGCCGATCTCGACGTCGCCTACCAGCGGCTGCATCTCGGGGACGGCAATCACGAGGTCGTGCGAACGCGCCCTGAAGTGCAATCGCCCGGCTTCGCCCTCAAGCCTCACCCCCCGCAAAGACACTTCGGACCGGCCGGCCAGGATCGGCGTCCCAGAGGCCGGATCGGCGCCACGCTTTTCCAGCCCCACATCGGCGGTCAGCGCGAACCGCGTTCCGCCGTTGCGAGAGGCCGGTTGCGCTGTTCCCTTGATGCTCATCGGGCGCCCGTCGAACGCCAGCGCGGCGGAAAGCTGCAGCGCGCCCTCCTCGTTAGCCCAGGCTTCGGCGCTCTCGATCTCGAGCATTCGCGCAGAGTCACCCCTGCCGACAGACACGCTGACATCGTCCAGCGATATGCGTGGAGCCGACCTGCCGCGGAGCCCCGTCAAAGCGTTGTCGATCGCCCCGAAGACCTTCCCGACGATCAGATCCGGATCGAAGAGACCCCGCTCGTCGAATGCTCGAATCAAGCGCGAAATCGCCCTGTCCTGCTTGCTGAGCGCTTCGGCCACCATGTCGCTGGCTGCCAGATAATAGTCTCTCAGCAGGCTTACCGCCCGTTCGACATCCCGGTCGATCACAGCGGTAATGAATTCGCCCTGAAAGGCATGGATGCGCGGCTT
>CATMOC010000425.1 GCA_950071955.1 uncultured Mesorhizobium sp.
CGGGATGATCGCCAGCCGGCGTGGAAAGACGAGCGAGCCCTTGTGGCTGCCGTTACCGTCCCCGGTGCGCGACGTCATCGCCCGCATCGAGGCAGAACTCGAGAAGATCGCCCACGCGATCGATGCCAATCACGCGCACATCGCCGTCGCCGTCGGCGAAAGCGGCAATGGCGAACCGGCCTTCGTGCGCGCCATGCAGGAGGCGGACCTCCTCTACCAGAAGGTCGAGGGCATCGCCGGCTTCCTGCGCACGCTGGTGGACATCATGCCCGCCGACTGGGAGATCGAGACCGGCGGCGCGACGCGCAGCCTCAAGCTCACCGAACTGGTGCGCAAGATCGGGGCGAGCATCTACGTTCCGCACCAGCACGACGAGGTCGATCACGGCCACTGCGACCTGTTCTGAATATCGTCGCGCGCAGCGGACGCGCCGGATTCCCCGGACGCGGGCACATTAGGACTTTGCATTCCCGCCACTTCCACTAGGATTGCCCCTCGCTGCCGCGCGGGCTTCGCCTGTGTTGGCCCAATCCAACGAATTCCCTCGGGAGGAATGCATGACGATCCACAAGAAGAAACTTTTTGCCGCCGGCGCCGTCGCGCTCGGCCTCGCCATCGGCATGACGTCCGCGAAGGCGGAGGAATTCATCAACGTGCTCACCGGTGGCACGTCGGGCGTCTACTATCCGCTCGGCGCGGCGCTGGCCAAGATCTACGGCGAGAAGATCGAGGGCGCGCGTACCCAGGTGCAGTCGACCAAGGCATCCGTCGAGAACCTGAACCTCCTCCAGCAGGGCAAGGGCGAACTCGGTTTCGCGCTGGGTGATTCCGTCAAGTCGGCCTGGGAAGGCGACGAGGAGGCCGGCTTCCCCGGCAAGCTCGACAAGCTGCGCGGCATCGCCGCCATCTATCCCAACTTCATCCAGATCGTCGCCGCGCAGGACAGCGGCATCAAGACCTTCGAAGACCTGAAGGGCAAGAGCCTGTCGGTCGGCGCACCGAAGTCCGGGACCGAACTCAACGCGCGGCGCATCTTCGAGGCGATGGGCATGAGTTACGAGGATCTCGGCCAGACCGAGTATCTGCCGTTCGGCGAGTCCGTCGAACTGATCAAGAACCGCCAGCTCGACGCCACGCTGCAGTCGGCCGGCCTCGGCGTCGCCTCCATCAAGGACCTCGCCACGTCGCTGCCGATCTCAATGGTCGCGGTACCCGCCTCGGTCGCCGAGACGCTCGGGGCTCCTTTCCTGGCCGAGACGATCCCGGCCGGCACCTACGAGGGGCAAACCGAGGACGTGCCGACGCTCGCCATCACCAACATTCTGGTCACCCATTCGGACGTTTCGGACGAGACCGCCTACCAGATGACCAAGCAGCTCTTCGAGAACCTGCCCGAGATGGTCTCCGCGCATGCCGCCGCCAAGGCGATCAGCGCCGAGAAGGGTGCCGAAGGCCTGCCGATCCCGCTCCATCCGGGTGCGGAGCGCTACTACAAGGAAAAAGGGCTGCTCTGATCGGGCTCCCGCTCCCGATCGATCCTCGCAGTCGCGGCCGCCCTAGCGGGGCGGTCGCTTCCAGTGTCGGTGCCGGCGGATCGTCCGCGGGCGCTCCGCGACCTTCCCCGCCCGGCCAGGATGGCTCGTCGGGGAACCCGCGGCCGGCCGGGCGGCGCCCGGCACCACTTTCCGGGGCATGACATGAGCAATCCGGCCGCCAGCGACGTCGGTTCCTCCGCCACCTTCCACGATCCGACGGGCGGCGGCTTTCCGCTGTCGCGCGAGGGCCGCGTCCTGTTCTGGATCGCGGTCGCCTTCTCGGTGTTCCAACTCGCCACCGCCGCGCATGTCGTCACCCTGCCGAGCCAGATCGTGCGCGCGGCCCATGTCGGGTTTCTCCTGCTGCTCACCTTCCCGCTGGTCGCGGCGGCGGCCGGCTGGCGGGTTCCGTGGAAGACGCTCGCATGGGCGCTCGGCCTCGCCGGCATGGCGGTCGCCGCCTACCAGTGGATCGAATACAAGCCGCTTATCCTACGCGCCGGCGATCCGCTTCCGATCGACATCGTCTTCGGCGTCGTCGCGCTCGCCACCATCTTCCTCGCCGCCTGGCTGATCATGGGGCCGGCGCTGCCGATCATCTCCGGCACCTTCCTCGCCTACTGCCTGTTCGGCCAATACCTGCCGGCGCCGCTCAACCATCGCGGCTACGATTTCGCGCAGGTCATCGACCACATGGCCTACGGTACCGAAGGCATCTACGGCATTCCGGTCTACGTCTCGTCGACCTACATCTTCCTGTTCATCCTGTTCGGCGCCTTTCTCGAAAAGGCAGGCATGATCAAGCTCTTCACCGACATCTCGCTCGGCCTCGTCGGACATGCCCGCGGCGGCGCTGCCAAGGTGTCGGTCATCTCGTCCGGATTGATGGGAACGATCTCCGGCTCGGGTGTCGCCAATGTCGTCACCACCGGGCAGTTCACCATCCCGCTGATGAAGCGCTTCGGCTACCGCCCGGCCTTTGCCGGCGGCGTCGAGGCCACCGCCTCGATGGGCGGCCAGATCATGCCGCCGGTCATGGGGGCCGTCGCCTTCATCATGGCCGAGACGCTCGGCATCGAATATTACGAGGTCGTCAAGGCGGCGATCGTGCCGGCCATCCTCTACTTCGCCTCGACCTTCTGGATGGTGCATCTGGAAGCCGGCAAGCGCGGGTTGCACGGCCTGCCGAAATCCGAACTCCCATCCGCCTGGGGCGCGCTCACGCGCGGATGGTACCTGCTTTTGCCGCTCGGCGTGCTCGTCTACCTGCTCTTCACCGGCTACACGCCGCTCTTTGCCGGTACGGTCGGCCTGTCCTTCACCGTGCTCTTGATCCTCGGCGGCTCGGTGGCGCTCGGCCTTCCCGGGCAGGTCATCCGCGTCATCTTCTGGATCGGCCTCGGGCTCGTTGCGGCGAGCTTCTTCCGTTTTGGCATCAACGTCGTGCTGATTGCCGTCGCGCTGCTCATCCTCGCCAACATCTTCGTGGAAGGCGGCCGCAAGACGCTCGCGGTCTGCCGCGACTCCCTCGCGGATGGCGCGCGCACCGCGCTTCCCGTCGGCATCGCCTGCGCGATTGTCGGCATCATCATCGGCACCATGACGCTGACGGGCGTCGCCAACACCTTCGGCCAGTACATCGTCTCGGTCGGGCAGAACTCGCTGTTCGTGTCGCTTGTGCTGACCATGATCACCTGCATCGTGCTCGGCATGGGCATCCCCACGATCCCGAACTACATCATCACCTCGACCATCGCCGGCCCGGCGCTGCTGGAACTCGGCGTGCCGCTCATCGTCAGCCACATGTTCGTGTTCTATTTCGGCATCCTGGCCGACCTGACGCCGCCCGTCGCGCTCGCCTGCTTCGCAGCCGCGCCGATCGCCAAGGAAGGGGGCCTGAAGATATCGATCGAGGCGGTGAAGGTCGCTGCCGCCGGCTTCGTCATCCCCTACATGGCCGTCTACACGCCCGCGCTGATGCTGCAGGACGGCGGACCGCTGGCTGAAACTATCGGCTACTGGCCGGCCGTCGCCTACATCGTGGTCAAGGCGGGGCTGGCGATCTGCCTGTGGGGCGCGGCCGTCATCGGCTACCTGCGCACGCCGCTCGCGGCCTGGGAGCGCCTGCTCGCCGCCGCAGCCGCCTTCACGCTCGTCGCCGCGCTGCCGGTGACCGACGAGATCGGCTTCGCCCTCGCCGCGATCGTGATCGGGCTGCACTGGTGGCGGACAAGGGGCAGGGCAGCGGCGGCGTGATGCCTTCGATCGTTCGGCCAATTGCCAACATGTCGCTCTGTCGCGCCCCCCTCTGCCTGCCGGCTGCCTGGCCCGAGCCACGGGTCTCGCCCCGTCCTTCGGACCCCCCACGAGGGGGGAGATCGGCAGCTTCGGCGCCCATGTCTTTTCTGCAACGCTGGCGATTGGTCGAGGCCGCCGCGACGGCCGATCTCCCCCCTCGTGGGGGAGATGTCCGACAGGACAGAGGGGGGCAACGTAGCGCTCGGACCTCGCTCGCCGGGAACTCGTGACGTGCCCGCCCTGACCCTCTGCATCCTGTCCGCCGGCAAGACCACCGTGCTCGCCGCGACCGCCTTCACCCTGTCCTGGACGCATTCGGTCGAAAAGACCCGCTGGGAGGAGGACTGGCGG
>CATMOC010000426.1 GCA_950071955.1 uncultured Mesorhizobium sp.
GCGAACTGCTCGACAGTCTGGATGACACGACGCTTTCCATGCGGCCGGACTGGTTCTGACGCTCGTCCGGCGGCAGCCGCGCGGATCTACGGGAGGTTCCGTTCCGCTCGGGTTGCCATCAGACCGCCCACCCCCACGACGAGCCAGCCGGCGATCATGAGCGTGCCGCCCGAGGGCGCCGCCATCGGGAACAGCCGGGTGCCTGCGAAGTCGCGCATAAGGAGATCGCCGGCGAAGAGGACGAGGCCGGCAAGCACGATCAGGGCGCCGATGCGAAGGACGGCGTTCCACGGCAGGAGCCCGACCGCGATGAGGAGCGGCGCATGGGCCAGGAGAAAGGACGCGGCCGTGCCGGTGTTGGCCCCACCCGCATGGGCGGCGGCGGCGGACAACCCCACACCCGCGGCACCGGCCAGGCCGCCCGAAAAGATCAGGATGCGTTGCAGGATCATCGAACCACGATGCGACATTTGTGAACTTTCGTCCCGGGTTTGCTGATGGACGCCGACCGAGCCCCCATGCCATAAGCGGATCATTGTGCTTCCGCCGTCCGACAAGGGCCAGCGATGAACGATGTCGACACCAAATCGCGAACCAAGGTCAAGCCGAAGATCGAGCGGCCGCGCCTGCACAAGGTGATCCTGTTCAACGACGACTTCACACCGCGCGACTTCGTCGTGATGGTGCTCAAGGCGGAATTCGGGATGAACGCCGACCAGGCCCAGCGCGTAATGATCACGGCGCACCGCCGCGGCGCCTGCGTGGTGGCGGTCTTCACAAAGGACGTCGCCGAGACCAAGGCGACCCGCGCGACCGACGCGGGGCGCAAGATGGGTTTTCCGCTGCTCTTCGGGACGGAACCCGAGGAGTAGCTTTCCGCCGCACCCTTCTCGTCTACTTCGTGCAGGCGGAAAGAAAAAGACCCGGCCTGTCTCCAGACCGGGTCCCCGTCGAGGCGAAAGCGCCCGGATCGATCCTTAAGCAGCCACTTCCTGCTCGGTCTCGGTCTCGGCCTCGGGCTCGCCCTCGTTGTCGGCCTTCACGCCGCGGCGCGGACCCTTGTTGAGGTTGACCTCGATGAGGCGGACGGCTTCGGTCTCCGACATGCGGTTGACGGCCGCGATCTCGCGCGCCATCCGGTCGAGCGCGGCCTCGTAGAGCTGCCGCTCGGAGTAGGACTGTTCCGGCTGGTTGTCGGCGCGATAGAGATCGCGCACGACCTCAGAAATCGAAATCAGATCGCCCGAATTGATCTTGGCATCGTACTCCTGGGCGCGGCGCGACCACATGGTGCGCTTCACGCGGGCGCGGCCCTGCACGACCTTCAGCGCACGGTCGACGTAATCGGTCTCGGACAGTTTGCGCATGCCAATGGAGGCGGCCTTGGCGACCGGCACCTTCAGACGCATCTTGTCTTTCTGGAAATCAATCACGAACAGTTCCAGCTTGTGGCCCGCCACTTCCTGCTCCTCGATCGCGACGATCTGTCCGACACCATGCGCCGGATAGACGATGTACTCCGCGGTCTTGAAGCCGTTGCGAGCTGCTGTCTTCTTCTGCTGGGTTGCCATACGCCCTGAACTCCTTTTGTCGGCAGCGGCTCTTTGCGGCCGCAATCATGCTGCGGCGGAATGCCGCGCGGTCCCAAGCAAGCGCGAGAAAACAGTTTCCAGTGAGCATGGGAGAGGCCACGTCAGGCGCAAGTTCTCTCCGCCTGAGCCAAGTCGCCTTGGGCCGGAAACCGTTGACACCTTTCGAAGATTAGGGTGTTTGCGCCGCAAACAGACGTGTTATCACCTGCATGATAAGCGTATCTACCACAATTATGTGCAAGAATCAACAACTTGCTGCAAGCGCGAAGCCCCCGCGACCCGATTCGGTGGGTCGTCAGGGCACTTCATATCCTGGTGAACACAGCGTCAACCGGCGCCGTCAGTCGCCTTCGCCGGGCTCCGGCGAGAAGTATCTCTCGAACTTCCCCTCGACGCCATCGAACTCCTTGGCGTCGGCGGGCGGTTCCTTCTTGGCCGTGATGTTGGGCCACTTGTCGGCGTACTCCGTGTTGACCTGAAGCCATTTCTCCAGGCCCGGTTCGGTGTCCGGCTTGATCGCGTCGGCGGGACATTCCGGCTCGCAGACGCCGCAGTCGATGCACTCGTCGGGATGGATGACGAGCATGTTCTCGCCTTCGTAGAAGCAATCCACCGGGCACACCTCGATGCAATCCATATACTTGCACTTGATGCAGTTGTCGGTGACGACATAGGTCATGCGCGGGTCCCGAGATTGGTTTTCGGCGGAATTTCCGGTGAGGTAACCCCTTTGCATAGGCCACGCAAGGGGCGGTTTGCCGCGCGACGGGCCGCAGAAGGAATGGTTTTCCAGCCGGCCGCCGGGGACCGCCCGATCGCCCGGGCGAGCGTACCTCAGTCCATCTCGCGCCAGCGGTCGGTCTGCCGCCGCTCCTTCTTGGTGGGCCGGCCGGCGCCGGCTTCGCGCGCGGCCGCGGGAGCCGGCTTGATTGTCGGCGTGTCGGACCGGCGCTGTGTCCGAGCGCGGTGTCGGCGGCGCCAGATCCTCATAGAGCGTGCGGGCCTCTTCCGCCGGTCCCCTGCGAACGCCGGTATCAAGCACGCGCCAGACGATAACGCGGCGATCGAGCGAGATGGTCAACCCGTCGCCCACCTTCACGGGGAAGGCGGCCTGCACGATCTTCTCGCGATTGACGCGAACCGCACCCGACTGCACCAGCCTGGCAGCCAGCGAGCGCGACTTCACGGCGCGTGCGAAGAACAGCCACTTGTCGATGCGCTGGCGCTCCGGCCCTGCCATCGGCGGCTATTTCTTCAGCTTGTCCCGCAAGGCGGCCAGTTTTGCGAATGGCGAGTCCGGGTCGACCCTGACCGGCCTTTCCTCGCGCGGCTTCTGCTGGAAAGCCGGACGGCGCTCGCCCTTGTCGCCGTTGCGTCCGTCAGGCTTGCCGCGGCCCTGCTTGTCCTTGAAGCGGCGCTCGAAGCGGCCCTTGCCGCCTTCACCCTCCGGCTTCTGCCGTTCCGGCTGGCCATCGCGCCTTTGCCTTTCCGGCTGACCCTCGCGCGTCTGCCGGTCCGGCTGGGCCTCCCGGTCATTGCGCCGGTTACGGCCGCGATTGTCGTGGCGGTTGCGCTGGCGGTCGCCGAAGCGGCCGGGGCGCCACAGCATGATGGGCTTTTCCTCTTCCGCCTGCTCCTTCACAGATCCGACGGCGGGAGCGGAGGCGGAGACTGGCTCGTCGGCGGTATCGGCCGCTTGGCTCGCGACGCTCGCGGCTTCCGCGCCGGGCACGGGGTTCGGCGCCCAGGTGGCGGCCTCGAGCGGGGCGTCTTCGGTTGTTGCCGGTTTTTCGGGCTCGGCGTCCTGCGCGGCGGCTGCTTCCGGCGGTTCGGTCGAAAGCGCCGGAGATGCCGGTGCGTCCGCCTCGTCGACGGGCGGGACACCGGCTTCCACCGCCACGGCGACTCCAGCCTGAACGTCGGCTGCGGCCTCTCCGAGCGACTGCGGTTCGCCCTCTTCATGCTCGCCGAGTGCCGCGGCCGCCGCTTCACGCAACGTGTCATCGCCTGCCGGCTGTTCTTCCGTGGTGTCCGTCCCGGCTTCCGAAAGAGCGGCGGCATCCCCTAGGTAATGCGGTTCGCCTTCGGACGGGATTCCGAGCGCTGCGGCGGCGGTCTCGGCCGCTGCTTCCATGCCTTCGCCCGTCGCGCCCCCGGCATCCGGGGTCTCGGACGACGCGGCCTGCGCCGCCCCGTCGAGGTTCTGCGGCTCACTCTCACCGCTCTCGCCGAGAGCAGCCGCGGCCGTCTCGGCAAGCGCGCGCGCGGCATCGGCTTCCTTTTTCGCCGCCTCGTCGGCGGCAGCCTTGCGTGCGGCCTCGTCGAGCGATTCCAGCCGCGACCTGACGTCCGCCGCCGGCCTGGGCTCGCCGCGGTAGCCGAGGCCTTTCAGGATCTCTTCCATGTCCTCGGCGGTGGCGCCGAGGATAGACATCATTGGCGGGATGACGATGAAGGCCGCCCCATCGAAGGCGCCTTCCGGACGCTTGCCCGTGCCCGGACGCCAGGAGAGTGCCGGACGGATGAGGTCAGCGAGGCGCTCCAGGATGTCCACCCGCACCGACCGCACGCCCTCGAACGCGTCGAAG
>CATMOC010000427.1 GCA_950071955.1 uncultured Mesorhizobium sp.
CGGCACCAGAGACAATGGCGGCAAGACTCCTTACGCCGCCCGCGACGGTCGCAACTCTGAACGCGGGATACCAGCCGATCTGGCACGGATCCGCCTCTTAAGCCCGCGGTAACCATCCTGCGTAACGCGACGGTAGTGCCAAGCGGTCATGTTGGAGGAACATACGGGGGCATATCAGGTGAGCGGCACGTTCGACATTTTCACTCTCTTTGCCGCCAATGCCATCTGCCTGGTCATCATGGCAGCCGCGTTTCTTTTCGCCGGTCGAGGCGGTCACGGACACCGGTTCTGGAAATCCTGGGCGTTCGCCAACCTTTGTATCGCCGCCTCAATCCTGCTCTACATGTTTGCCGGGCCGATCCTGCAATCGGCATTCTCCGCCGTGCCGAACAGTCTGCTCCTGGCTGGCTTCGGGCTGAGGTGGCAGGCATCGCGCGAGTTTGGCAGGCGCGATCCCGTGAAATCCATCGTGTGGGGTCCGGCCCTGCTGATGTTCGTAATCTGTCTGATGGCTCCGCTGATCGGCGCGGGCGGGCTCGTCTATACGAGCACCAATCTGCTCCTGACGGCGATGGCCGCTGCCACCGCCTGGGAATTCTGGCGCGATCGGGCCGACAAACTGCCCTCGAGATACGGGCTCACCGGCGCCTATGCGTTTATGGCGGCTTCGTTCGGCGTCCGCACCATTCAGGGTTTGATCAGTGGCGAATCCCTGAGCGACTACATACCGAATGACACGCTGTTGATCGCTCACTTGATGCTCGGCCTCGTCTATACCTGCTCCAGTGGCGCTTTCGCGCTTTCGATCGCCTATGAAAGGAATGCATCCAAACTTCGCATCTGGGCGATGTACGACGCCCTGACCAATCTCTTGAACCGCGGTGCCTTCGAGGAGCTCTCTCGCCAGAAACTCGCCGAAAGTGCCAGCAGCGCCCTCGTCGTCTTCGACATCGACCACTTTAAGCAGATCAACGACCGCTACGGTCATGCAGCAGGCGACGAGGCGCTCCGCCAGTGTGCCGCGCTGTGCCGGGAGACGGCTGGAAGCAATCGCCTCGTGGGACGCATCGGTGGAGAGGAGTTCGCGATCTTCATGCCCGACGCGGGACCAGAGGATGCGGCGTTCCTGGCGGAGCGACTGCGCATGGCCGTCGATTCCACCATCTTCCGCTGTGGAGAACGGGCCTTGCGGCTGACGGTGAGCCTCGGCTGCAGCTGGCGCGAGACGTCCGGAGACGACTACGAAGTCATGATGCGGGAAGCCGACGCCGCGCTCTACCGCGCCAAGGATGCAGGCAGGAACCGCGTCGAACGCGCGGTCGCCTGACGGGCACGGCAGGGCTCTTCGTCCGTCACTCCCTGCCTTGACCGCGCCACAAGCCTCCCGCATGGACGCCGCCATGCGCGCGAATTACCGGATGCAGAGGCTTTTCGTCACGGCGGATCTCGCCCAAGGAGAGCCGTTCGATGCCGAACAGTCACAGGCTCACTATCTACTGAACGTACTCAGGATGAGCCCGGGGTCGGAACTTCTGGTCTTCAACGGCCGCGACGGCGAATGGCTGGCCGCGGTCGGCGAAACGGGCAAAAAGAAGGCGCAGATCGTCCCGACCGCGCAGACGCGCGCCCAGCCGAAGCTGCCCGACCTGCTCTACTGCTTTGCCCCGCTGAAGCAGGGGCGCCTCGACTACATGGTCCAGAAGGCGGTGGAGATGGGCGCGGGCACGCTCCAGCCGGTGATCACCCAGCACACCCAGATGTCGACCGTAGGCGTCGAGCGCCTCCAGGCCAACGCGCTGGAAGCGGCGGAGCAGTGCGGCATCCTCGCCGTACCGGTGGTACGGGAGGCGATCAAACTGGAGCGGCTTCTGTGGGAATGGGAACCCGGCCGGCGCCTGATCTTCTGCGACGAGGGCGTGGCGACCAACAACCCGCTGGAATTCCTGCAAGGCATCGAGGAGCGACGGCTCGGGCTGCTCGTTGGGCCGGAAGGCGGCTTCTCCGAGGAAGAGCGCAACCAGCTGCGCGGGCTTCCCTACGTGACGCCGATCCCGCTCGGCCCCCGCATCCTGCGCGCCGATACCGCCGCCGTCGCCGCGCTTGCAGTCGTGCAGGCGACGATCGGGGATTGGCGCTGACAGCCGGGCAGGCTCGTCGACGTTTTTTGTGAGTACGTCGCCGCTCTCGCCGTTTAGGCCACCTTGTGCCAGTGATTGTTCCCGAACGATCGACCAGGGGGAACGACGGATCATGGCCCAGCCGCTGCAGCGCGAACGCATCCAGTATGTCGTGGAGGGCGGCGCACGCCTCTCTGGCGAAATCGAACCCTCGGGCAACAAGAACGCCGCGCTGCCCATCGTCGCTGCCGCCCTTTTGACCTCCGATCGCGTGGAACTCTCCAATGTGCCGCGCATCCGCGACGTCGAGGCGCTGGTCGAACTGATCCGCACGGTGGGGGCGGAGGCTATATGGACCGGCCGCAACAGTCTGACGATCGAGGCCCGCGACCTGCGGCCCGCCGATCTCAACCCGGCGCTTTGCGCCCGCATTCGCGCGTCGATCCTCCTTGCCGGCCCCATGCTCGCCCGCTGCGGAGAACTCACCCTGCCGCCGCCGGGCGGCGACGTCATCGGCCGTCGCCGGGTCGACACTCATTTCCTCGTCCTCCAGCAGCTCGGCGCCGAGATCGAGGCCGACGAGGTCTACCGCTTCAGGACGGATGGCCTGAAGGGTGCCGACGTCTTCTTCGACGAGCCGTCTGTCACCGCCACGGAGAACGCGCTCTGTGCCGCCGTGGCCGCCGAGGGCAGGACGGTGCTGCGCAACTGCGCCTCCGAGCCGCACGTACAGGACCTCGCGCGCTTCCTGATCGCGATGGGCGCCGAGATCGAGGGCATCGGCACCAACACCATGACCATCGAGGGCGGCCGGCCGCTTTCGGGCGCCAGCCACCGCATCGGGGCCGACCACATCGAGGTGGCGTCGCTGATCGGGCTGGCGGCGGTGACCCGTTCCGCCATCACGATCCGCAATGCCGGCGTCGCGCACCTGCGCTCCACGCTCATGAACTTCGAGCGCCTGGGCATCCGTTGCCGCATCGAGGGCGACGATCTCGTCGTCCCGGGCGAGCAGGAGATGCGCGTCCAGTCGGATTTCGGCGGCCACGTTCCCAAAATCGAGGATCAGCCCTGGCCGGCTTTCCCGGCCGACGCCATGTCGATCGCCGTCGTCACGGCGACCCAGTGCGAGGGCATGGTGCTGCTCTTCGAGAAGATGTTCGAGAGCCGGATGTTCTTCGTCGACAAGCTGATCGCCATGGGCGCGCGCATCGTCCTGTGCGATCCGCACCGCGTCGTCGTCTCCGGCCCCGCCCGGCTTCGCGCGGCGAGGGTGGAGAGCCCCGACATTCGCGCCGGCATGGCCATGCTGATCGCGGCCCTCTGCGCGGAGGGTACCAGTATCATCGAGAACGCCCAGCAGATCGAGCGCGGCTACGAGCGCATCGAGGAGCGGCTGAATGCGCTCGGCGCGCGCATCGTGCGCAATCCGCCCCGCGAGGGCTGAGCCACAGCCCAAGAGCAGACCGAGGGCGGCGGCGGTCCGCGTCGCGCGGCGCCTTTGCGCTTGCCATCGCCGCGGTCGCGTGCGACCAGCGCCCTCCACCGCCTGGGGACGTCGCACGTCCCGCATTGCAACCCCCATCTGAAACGAAAGGACGCTCGCCATGGCACGCGCGCTCGGGCTCGATTTCGGCACGACCAACACGGTCCTGGCGCTCGCCGAAGAGGCCGACGGCGCCACGCGTTCGATCCCCTTCACCTCTGATGCGGGCACGACCGACACGATGCGCACCGCGCTGTCGTTCATGAAGGAGGGCCGCAGCACCGCTTCCCTGCGGGTCGAGGCCGGGCAGGCCGCGATCCGTCTCTTCGTCGAGCATCCCGGCGACTGCCGCTTCCTGCAGTCGATCAAGACCTTCGCCGCCAGCGCCGCTTTCCAGGCGACGATCGTCCACGCCAGGAAGCAGACCTTCGAGGACCTGATGGAGGCTTTCCTGCGCCGGCTGCAGGCCTATGCCGGGAATGGCTGGCCATCCGACGTCGCGCGGCTGGTCGTCGGCCGTCCCGTGCGTTTCGCCGGCGCCAATCCGGACGAGCAACTGGCGCTGGGGGGGGACCG
>CATMOC010000428.1 GCA_950071955.1 uncultured Mesorhizobium sp.
GTCAACACCTTCCACCTCGGGTTCCTGATCGGGCCGCGCATCAATGCGGGCGGGCGTATCGGCGACGCCGCATTGGGCGCGCGCCTGCTCGCGACCGACGATCCGGTGGAAGCGCGCGAGATCGCCGAGACGCTGGACAGGCTCAACCAAGAACGCCAGGCGCTGGAGCGCGCGATGCTGGAGGAGGCACGCGCCGAGGCAGACGCGGAACTCATTGCCGGCAAGGGTCCGGCGATTGTCGTCACCGCCTCGCAGAAGTGGCATCCCGGCATCGTCGGGCTGCTCGCTTCTCGGCTCAAGGATCACGCCCGACGCCCGGCCTTCGCCATCGCCTTCAACGCGAACGGCACGGGGACCGGGTCGGGCCGTTCCATTCCCGGCTTCGATCTCGGGCGCCTCGTGCGGGAGGCGGTGTCGCGCGGGCTGCTCGTGAAGGGCGGCGGCCATGCCATGGCGGCGGGGATCACGGTGGAGCGCGAGAAGCTCGGGGCGCTGCGTGCCTTCTTCGAGGAGATCGCGTCGGAAGATGTCTTCCGCCTGCGCGAGGAGGAGACGCTCAAGGTGGATGCGGCGCTGCTCGCCGAGGGCGCCAATCTCCAACTCCTGGAGATCATCGAGAAGGCCGGACCGTTCGGCGCTGGACACGCACAGCCGGTCTTCGTGTTGCCGCGGCACGAAATCGCCCGGGTGCAGCCCGTCGGCACCGGTCACCTGCGCGTCGATCTGAAGTCGGGAGGCGGCGGCCGCATCCAGGCCATGGCCTTCCGCTGTGCGGAGACGGACCTCGGCAACTTCCTGCTGAAGAGCCAGGGGCGCACGGTGCACGTCGCCGGGTCCATCTCGGCGAACTACTGGAACGGCGCCAAATCGGTGCAGTTCAGGCTGATCGACGCGGCATTGGCGGGGTGACGAGGCCGGCTCAGGCGAGAACGGTCTGCAACCGCTTCAACTCGTTCAGATTGGCGATCGTCGCCTCGTAGCCGAGCCGGATCGCCTCTTCGGCGCGGTGGAATTCGGTCAGGCCGATATGGCCGAGCTTCGGCTGCAACGACATGTCCGGCGGATCGCCGGCAAGGCGCGCGCGCGAGATGCGGTCTTGGATGATGTTGAAGGCTTCGACCATGACGCCGGTGATACCGATGCGCGTCTCGTGTTCGCGACCCTGCGAGGTGCGGGCATCCGGGCGGGGCGCATCCTTCTCGACCATCAGATCGCCTGCACTGTGCTTGATGACGGCAGCGCGGCCGAACAAGTCGTAGTGGAGGTTTACCGCCACGACGAGCGGCTGCTCGTAGGCGCGGCAGACCGAGACGGGGACCGGATTGACGAGCGCGCCGTCGACCAGCACGCGCTTGTTGGCCGTGACGGGCTCGAAGACCCCCGGAAGGGCATAGGAAGCGCGCATGGCGGTGATGAGGTTGCCGCTCGACAGCCAGATCTCGTGCCCGGTGCGGATTTCGGCGGCGACGCAGACGAACGGCTTCGGCAGATCCTCGAAGGTCAGCCCGTTCATGTGCTCCTTCATGCGGGCCGTCAGCCGCATGCCGCCGAACAGGCCGTTGCCACCGAAATGAAAATCAAGCAGACCGAAGACGCGGCGCTTGGTCAGGCCACGCGCGAATTCCTCCAGTTCGTCCAGCTTCCCGGCGAGATAGCAGCCGCCGACGAGCGCGCCGATCGAGGTTCCGGCAATCATGTCGATCTGGATGCCTGCCTCGTCCAGCGCGCGCAGCACGCCGATATGGGCCCAGCCGCGGGCGGCACCCCCACCGAGCGCGAGCGCGATCCCGGTCTTCTTCGCAGGCTCCGGCAGCGGAGGCGCGTCGACTGGCACGCTGCCGTGCCCCTCCCGCAACTCCTGCTTCGCGCGAAGTGATGCCCACTCGAGCATCTCTGTCTCCCTAGGTCCCAAGCCCGATGATGCCAGAGACACCTATCTATTTCATGAATATGTGACGGATTGCACGTTCGTGCACCTATTTCGACTTTCCATACACGGTCGCGGGATCGAAAACCGGCTCGCCGCCGTCATTCTCCAGCCTCGTCGCGCCATCGTCTTCCACCACTTTCCTGTAGAAGCAGGACCGCCGTCCCGTGTGGCAGGTTGCGTGGTCTCCTGCGACATCGACGCTGAGCCAGATCGCGTCCTGATCGCAGTCCGTCCGGAGTGTGACGACGTGCTGGAGGTTTCCCGATGTCTCGCCCTTTTTCCAGAGCGAATTGCGCGAGCGGGACCAGTAGTGCGCGATACCCGTGCGAAGCGTTAGCGCCAGCGCTTCGGCATTCATGTGCGCGACCATCAGGAGCATGCCGTCGCCCGCATCCGTCACGACGGCGGTGATCAGGCCGGCCGCGTCGAAGCGTGGCGAGAAGGCCGTGCCCTCTTCGAGCACGGCCTTCTCGGACGAGGGGGGAGAAAAGACGATGTCAGCCATGCCGGTTTCGGGTCGCAGCCGGTGCGGCCGCTCAGCCCCGTCCGCCCGTGCGAAGCAGTGACATGAACCGCACCTGTTCCTCCGGATTGTCGCGGAACGCACCGGTGAAGGTCGTCGTGAGCGTGGTGGCGCCCTGCTTGCGGATGCCGCGCATGGCCATGCACATGTGCTCGGCCTCGATGATCACCGCCACCCCGCGCGGATTGAGGACGTCCTGGATCGCGCCGGCAATTTGCGCGGTCATCGCTTCCTGTGTCTGCAGGCGCTGCGCAAAGATGTCGACGACGCGGGCCAGCTTCGACAGGCCGACGACTTTGCCGTCCGGCAGGTAGCCGATATGAGCCTTGCCGATGATCGGCACCATGTGGTGCTCGCAATGCGAATGGAAGGTGATGTCTTTCTCGATGACGAGGTCGTCGAAGCCCGCGACCTCCTCGAAGGTGCGGCCTAGCTCGTCGGCCGGGTCGCGGCCGTAGCCGGAGAACATCTCGGTATAAGCCTTGGCGACACGGTCGGGCGTTGCGAGCAGGCCCTCGCGCTCCGGATTCTCGCCGATCCACAATAGGAGGGTGCGAACGGCGGCCTCCACCTCCGCCCGCGACGGCCGCTCGACGTCGGGCAGGCTGGCGGCTCCGGCGATGTCTTCGAACTTCTTCACGATGGCGTCCATGAAAAGCGTCTCCCGTAGTTCCCCTCTTACGGAGGAACGAGTTGAACGGACCACAGCCTTTTCAGGGGAAACGGATTTCCGATGCTTGCCCGAAAACGGCGTCGACGATCCCGCTTCATGCCAGACGCGCATGCGTCTTGTCGCGTTGGGATCACGATCATTATATATTCGCTCGAGGTCCAATTGAAAGGTGGTCAGGGGGAACGGATTGTTTCCGATACCCGCGACCCGCGCAAAACCATGATCGACGACGTCTACAATGCGAAAATACTCGGCTTTGCGGGAAACATCCCCCGCATCGGCCGTCTGGAGAATCCGGACGCGACCGCGACCGCCCACTCGAAGCTCTGCGGCTCCACGGTCGTGGTGGACCTGAAGATGCAGGACGGCGTGGTGACCGACTTCGCCCACGACGTGAAGGCCTGCGCGCTGGGACAGGCGTCGTCCTCGATCATGGCCAGCCACGTGGTCGGCGCCAGCGCGGACGAGCTTCGCGGCGTGCGCGAGACGATGCGCAGGATGCTGAAGGAGAACGGCGCGCCGCCGGAAGGGCGCTTCGAGGACCTGAAATACCTGGAGCCGGTGCGCGACTACAAGGCGCGGCACGCCTCGACCATGCTGACCTTCGACGCCGTGGTGGACGCGATCGGCCAGATCGAGCGCAAGTCCGCCGAGGCAGCGGCCTGAGGAGCGGGAGCGATGCGACCCTCGGAAGCGCTGGCAAAACACCGCGACGAGGTCCTGGCGATCATCGCCAGATACCCGGTCACGAACCCGCGCATCTTCGGGTCGGTGGCGCGCGGAGAGGACGTCGAGGGAAGCGACATCGACATGGTTTTCGACGTCCACGGCTCATTCTCCTATTTCGACATGGCAAGAATGGCGCTCGAACTCGAGGAAC
Organism: uncultured Mesorhizobium sp.; assembly: GCA_950071955.1. Taxonomy (GTDB): domain Bacteria; phylum Pseudomonadota; class Alphaproteobacteria; order Rhizobiales; family Rhizobiaceae; genus Aquibium; species Aquibium pacificus. The sequence goes on from CATMOC010000428.1 coordinate 4,007, forward strand.
TTCTTGGCTGTACCCTGGACATCGGCACGGCGCGCAGCCTCAAGCCTGACATAGCTGCTCGCGCTGCTCCGGACCTGCGGCCTCTTTGATGCCGCGGCAAAGCCGACCGGTCGCGTTTTGGCTGGAGCAGATCGTTTCTTTCTCCGAGAGATTGGATGGCC